>DATAAU010000159.1:0-5469 GCA_036259955.1 Nitrososphaera sp.
CTTAACGGAATTTGCTTGTTGTATATAGTATCTAATAGATCTTCAAAGGTCTGTGTGGTATGCACTTGACCAGAGTCCAGCACCTGCCCGACATTTACATTGTTGATAACATCAATTAGCCCGCCAATATGATCTGCATGAGGATGTGTCGCTACCACAACATCAATATAGCTCAAGCCATACCCTTGCAAAGTTGAAAGTACTTTGCCAGAGCTTTGGCGCTCCCCTCCATCTATGAGCAATGTCTTTGTGTTTGGAAGAATAACAAGGATTGAATCTCCTTGTCCTACATCAATAAAGGACATAGTTAGATTTTGACTTGGTTGAATTTCGAGAGTGATCTCCATGCTTGAATTTGCTGAAGGTGATGGTTCTGGTCGCGGTATTGGACGATCAGATGTATTCACCGAAGGCGACTCCGGATCGAAGACTAAACTATCGAAGTTAGGACTACCTAGAGTAGTGCGTGATGAGAAGACCCAATTGTCTTGTCCATCAGGTGATCGCTGCCAAGTTGAATCATCATTGTCTTGATCAGAAAAAGGACCAACAGAATCTATCAGTATCCCTAATTCATTTCTTACAATGATTCCTTCACCTATATTATCGAGCCACTGTTGTTGTGAATCTATTTCAACAATCAGGTAGCCTTTAGGAGCAATGGTCGTTCCTTCGTTTATCACTACAGTAGCAGTTCTACCTGCAGTTGAGCTGACTGTCCAACCGCTGACATCGATACCTGTATTCGATGGATTATAGAGTTCAACCTTTTCTGTACCGTTGTCGGTGCCTGGAGGATTTGATTCAACTTCATTAATCAAAATTTGATTATTAGTGGTCGCATAAGCCTGTAAGCAATAGATAGGTGAAAATAACGATGCCATCATCAAAATTATGAGGAGTCCTTTCAAGCGCCTATCGATTTCCTTCCTTAACTTAAATATAAGACATTTGTCAAGGTTAGCATGTTTTGTTTTAGAGTATAGACGATAGACTCTCTTTTCTGAAGACTTTTCTCTTGGAACATTGTGCTCATCTGCCCAGATACCTTATTAGCTTCCTTTTATAATCAAAAAGACTAGCAAGAAGAATCCATTTTTAGAAGCGATATATCACTTCACGGCTCGACGGGCCTGCTAATCATATGGGTTCTAATATTGGTGCTATGACTTTGCGACATTCTCTGTAGCTGCACTCTTATAATGTTCGTAGCTGTATACTTGCTCAGGCTTTCTTACTTTTCCATCTTTGAATATATCTTTTGCACAGTACTTCATAGAAAATGCAGACATTTGATCAAGTATCGGCTCAAGCGCCCTTCCCTTTTCAGTAATAGTGTATTCAATTCTGACTGGTTTGTCAGGATAGATCTTCCTCTCTATCAATCCGTCCTTTTCCATTTCCTTCAATCTGACTGATAGCACTTTAGCGTTTATGTCTTCAATTTCCAGAAACTGGTTGAACCTCTTGTGATCACGATGAATCATATTTCGTATTATCAGCATTGTGAATTTCTTGCCCACGAGCTTGAAAGTGTGGTTGATCGGACATTCCTTCATATTGCATTTCATCCATTCAATCGTTTCCTGTTTTAGCAAGTAACTAAAAGCTCACCTACTTTCATTTTCGTTACTTACCAATTTATATACTTACCTTTCGTTACTTAGTTACAATTAGTGATTTTGAGAATGAAAGACCAAGACCAAAGAAAACAGCAAAAAGATAAGAACGAGCTATTGTTTCGCCAGAATGAAAGCTTACATCAAGCAAAAGGAGATAGTATGAAAGTTGAAGAGAAGATTCCAGTTACAGTTAGCCGTCAGGCATGGTTAACTCTGGCGATACTTAGCAGTACCCTTCTGACAGTCTTTTTCTCAGAGACCATGCTTTTACCTGCTATCCCAGAGATTATACAGGACTTTAACATATCATATGGAACCGCTGCATGGATATTCAGCGCGTATCTGATTGTGGCTGCCGTAATGACTCCCGTCGCAGGTAGACTGTCTGATCTTTATGGGAAAAAGAAAGTATTGCTCATATTACTTACACTATACATAGCTGGACTCTCTGCTGGAGGATTTGCAGATAACATATCCTTTCTACTCACAACCAGGATAATACAAGGCGTCGGTTTAGCGGCAGTTCCTGCAGCTTTCAGTCTTCTTAGAGATACGTTTCCCCCAGCCAAACTTGCCATAGCTGTAGGAGTGTTTGGATCTGCATACTCTGCCGGCTCTGTAGTCGGCCTCTTGGCAGGAGCTAGCATTATTCAGAACTTTGGATGGCATGCAACTTTCTTAGCCATAGTTCCATTTTCGGCCTTAGTAACATTCATGATCGCCAAATTCGTAAAAGAAAACAACAGAGAGCATGATCAATTCATTGCTGCCAAGGCTATAGTGGTTACCTCGAATAACAAAAAGCGAGTATCATTTTCAATAGACATCAAGGGTGTGCTAGCTCTTTCTGCTACCATAACCTCATTTCTAATAGCGCTGACACTTATACAGACGGGTATAAGCTCAGAAAATCTGCTGCAGATCGCAACTGCATTCATAGCATCAGCAATTTCATTGTCTGTATTTGTTATTCTAGAGAGAAGGATCGTACCGCCATTTCTTGACTTAAGATTGCTGAGACACAAGGTCCTTCTACCATCATATATCTTGCTCATAGCTACGGGGATTACGATGTTTATGATATATCCAACCGTAGTACAGTTGGTCAGGAGCCCAATACCTCTAGGATTCGGAGGGGATTCTGTAGATGCTGCAAATGTTCAGCTGCCTTTCATGATAATGTTTCTAGTATTTGCAAGTATCACTCCATTTATCATAAATAGAATAGGAAGCATAAAGCCGACAATCATTGGTAGTGTAATCAGCTTGATCGGTGGATTCAGTTTGCTTATGTTTCATTCGACAGAATTTGCAGTATCTGCAAACCTAGCAGTAATTGCCAGCGGTCTATCGCTTACAATAACTGCAACATGGAACATGGTCGTATCTTCATCGCCAAAAGAGTTTACTGGTATATCAGTGGGAATGGGTGCTCTGTTGTTGTTTATAGGAATGGCAATAGGCCCAGCACTGGCAGGCGTATACATGGGAAATCAAGAGATGCTTGAAGGAGTCGGAGGAGCATATCCATCACTTGAATCGTACAATCTAGTGTTCCTTACAGCAGGATTGCTGTCAGCGGTCTCCGTCGGATTTGCATTGATGCTAATAAGAAGTAGAGCAGCGCATAAGGCAATGGAGGTGAACGACTAGCAATAGATCTATCAGCAAGAAAGAGCGTCATCGTCACCGGATCGTCTCGCCGAATGGGATGCTCTTGAGTGAGAAGGCTGGAATGCGATGGGTTTGCTGTAGCACTAAACTATGCCGGCAATGCCAACAAAGCTGAAGGAGTAGTAGCCGAAATCAAGTCCGCTGGGCTAGCCATGCTATGCAGGCCGACGTGGAATGTCTCTTCAAAGAAACAAGGAGCTTTTTGACAAGGTAATCGCTACTAACCTCCGCGGTACATTTTGATGGGGAGGCAAGCTGCTCGACATGTTCTTCAGGTGGACGCATCTTTGTTTTCTTGAGTAATGCTACTGCTATTACTCTTCTTCTGCTACTTCTATGACATATCCTTATCTCAAAGTCTGACGCCGAAAGAGCCATGTCGCAACTGGTATGGAAACAATGATAATGCCTACACACCATGCGAATCCTAGCCAACCAGAATCACCTACCGGTGCACCGACAAGCCAACCACGGATTGCCTCAATTACTTGCGTAAGTGGTTGGTTTTCAGCAAAGAACCGCAGCAACCCCGGCATAGTATCAGTTGGCACAAATGCACTGCTGACAAATGTTAACGGAAAAATGACGATGAAACCTGTCCATTGTGCTGCCTCCATACTCTTGACTAACAGACCCATGATAGCTGATAGCCAAGAGATGGCAAGTGAAAAGAGGATTGCAAGACCCAATACCAACATCCACTCCACAGGGCCTGCAACTGGTTGAAAGCCTACGAGAAAACTAACACCAAGTACAATTAGGGATGACATTGTATTGCGTACTAAATCTGCTCCAACATGACCAACTAGGAGAGCTGAACTTGCCATGGGCAGTGAGCGAAACCGATCAACAATACCTCGTTGTAGGTCAATCGCTAAATTCAGCGTTGTATAGTTTGCGCCAAAGGCCAGCATTTGCACCAGGATGCCGGCTACAAGAAAGTTTGCATAACTCAAGTCGCCTGTGTCTATCGCACCTCCAAAAACATAGCGAAATAGAAGGAAAAACATGATTGGGAAGAGTGCGACAGCGAAGAGTTGGTCGAGGTTTCTAGTAATATGCTTGATGCTACGCTTAGTCAATACCCACGAATCGCTGAGTGCCCAAAAGATCTTTGAGTGCTTTTCTGTCTGAACACTAGTAATGAAAGAAGGTTTGGTCATTACTTTTTTAGGCCTCCTGCTTTTTTATCTCTATGTTTGGTTGCTCTGTTGTATGCCCAGTAAGTGTGAGAAACACGTCATCAAGTGTCGGACGACGGAAAGATACATTTTCAACTCCAACACCAGCTTCATCTAGCCGACTCAGAACTTGTTTGAGTTGATGTACACCGCCTTTGGTTGCTAAGCTGAGAGTCCTCGTTTTATTATCTAAATGCAGACTCTCGCCATCAACAATCTCGAAGCTGCTTGCCTCTGCAATAGTTATCTCCAAGCGCTCTGAACCTACTCGTTGTTTCAGTTCGTCAGATGTGCCCTCCGCAATAATTCTACCCCCGTCAATAACAACAATCTTATCAGCTAAACGATCTGCTTCATCCATGTCTTGAGTAGTAAGAAGTATAGTTGTACCAGCTGCAACTAGTTGTTCAATAATATCCCACATAATTAGGCGGCTCCGGGGATCAAGACCAGTAGTGGGCTCATCGAGGAAAATAATTGGAGGGGCTGCAATCAAGCTGACTGCAAGGTCTAGTCGACGGCGCATGCCGCCAGAATAGGTCTTTACTGTACGGGCAGAAGCTTCAATCAAATCAAACAACTCAAGTAGCTCTTGTGTCCTCCGTTTGATATCTTGATGGTTGAGGCGGTAGAGCCGGCCTATCATATGTAGGTTTTCTTCGCCAGTCAAATATTCATCCACAGCTGCATACTGGCCTGTCAGACCGATCAAAGTACGCACCTTGTTGGCTTCTCTTACTACGTCAAAGCCATGAATTAGTGCCTGACCGCCGTCCGGTAAAAGCAATGTACTAAGTATCCTAATAGTAGTGGTTTTTCCAGCACCATTTGGCCCAAGTAGCGCCAGAACAGTGCCTCGCTTGACACAAAGATCAATACCATTAAGTACTGCAAGCTTTTTGAATGATTTCCTCAATCCCTTTACGATAATAGCGTTATCTACTGATATTGACTTTTGAGCTTCGACTGTAGGTTCTATCACGAAAGATAAT
>DATAAU010000160.1:0-26100 GCA_036259955.1 Nitrososphaera sp.
GTGACTCGAGTAAGAAGTGTGTATGAATTTGACTACCTCGAAAATTATGACAGGCTTGTGCTGATGCGCATCTTATGCCAAGCAGGCACATACATTCGAAAGATAATCTATGATATTGGTGAGGTTATATCATCTGGAGCCACCATGGTAGAACTACGCAGGACAAGAGTAAGCAACCTATCAGAACAGAACGATGGCCTTGTGCGCCTGCACGATATTGCAGATGCTTATCAGCGTTATAAGGAAAGAAAGGATGAGGAAAAATTGCGTAGGCTAATTCTGCCAATAGAGCACTGCCTAGAGGCGATACGGGCCATCACCGTACGTGACACAGCGGTTGATGCGCTATGTCATGGCGCACCGCTTGCAGTCCCGGGTGTAATAGCGGTGCCAAAAGACCTACGTAAGGGAGAGCTTGTAGGTGTATATACTCTAAAAGGTGAGATAGTAGGGTTGGCACAGACGGCGATGACAAAAGAGGAGATCGAGCAGAACGTTCGCGGTATAGCGTTTGTAATGAAACGCATAATCATGAAACCCAATACATATCCAAAGGCATGGCGCTCAAAGGGCGAGCAGTCTAGTAACGTCCCGATACCATCAGAGGTCGACTTAGACAAACTTGAAAACGAAAATGCAGACGAATTCTAAGAATATTTAAAGCGTTTCCCCAATGCCGGGTCGCTTGCGATCTAGCTTGGCAATATTCTTTGCTAGGTTTTCAATTGTGCCAGGAATGTGACAGCGGCACATACAATCGTTACAATCTACATGACTTCCTGCCTTGCAATCATCGGATAATCCCTGAGTAGACAAAGGTACTAACTGAAGCAACATTCCTCAATTTTTAGCTTTGTCTTTGCTATAATTAATATAATGATGTGTTAACTAGTCCGCATGTATGTAATGCCGGGGTCGCCTAGCCCGGAAGGGCGCAAGCCTGGAATTCGTCAAACTGGTCAGCTTGTGACCCGTAAGGGTCCCGAGGGTTCAAATCCCTCTCCCGGCGCTTATTTCGAGGAGCCTAGCATAAGCCTTAAAGCTCTCGCCGGCGAGTCAAGGATAGAAACAACGACTATGGACGAATTGACGGCAAAAAATAACAATATAAATCAGAAGAACCAGACAGCGTCAACAACAACAATAACAACAACAATCGCAATATCGTCACAGCTAGATGGCGTTATCGATTCCATCACTCATGGTATGTCAAGGAAGGCACTAAATACAAGGCTGAAGACGCTTTATCGCATCAGTCCTTCAAATGCCTCTACAATATGCCAACACGTATTGTCAGAACAGACTGAGCGCAACATCAAGACATCAACTGCAGAGAGTAAAATCAAGAGCCTGCTCTGGCTTTCAAAATTCTTAAACGACAAACCACTTGCAAAAATGACAAAGCATGACATTCTAAGCTACTCAACAGCCTTCGTAAGCCAACATCAATAGACCCTCAGCAAAAGTGGATAGGCTCATACAACGACCGTCTGCGCTACTATGCCAAGTTCTTTAGATGGCTTTACAACAAAGAAGAGCCAGATTACAGAAAGCGAATAAGCCCATCATGCATTCAAGGACTCGAAAGCTGTTGAGGTCGGGGGTTCAAATCCTACCACCCAGTCCATTTCTTTTATTCTGGTAAACTACGGTATTGTTTTGAGCTTGATTTTGGATTATTGTCGGACATATTTAGCAATAATACCAAGGAGTGTGGTGCAGATGACATCGATGTCAGAGCTTTCCCTCTCTGCTCTTTTTCTGTGTCCTTTGAATTATTTTTGTTATTCTTCTTTTCTGTAGCCGATATTTTTGGCTCCTGGCACTTGATTGCTTGCTACTTTGGTCACTATTGTATCGCTTGCTCTATTAAATAGCCTCTGCCTCTTGTCATTTGTAAATATCCAACCAAACAACACATCTATTGGCAGCAAGAAAGCTTTGCCGAAGCTCTGTATTGCAATGTTTCTTATATCGGGCACGTTTCCAGCCAAGTCCGTTGTTTTGATCTTGAGTAGCTTCTTTCCTATAGACTGTCCACTGGTGGATTCAAAGTATGTCCAATATGCAAAGAACAGCAGGCTTTCCGCTGCAAATCTCACAGCTCCTAATCCGGGATTATCTTGCATGCCTGGATTGAAAGCAAGCGGCGCGTATGCTATTGCAAATATTATCTCAGTTACTATAGCTACTATGATAAAATCTACAAGCCATGCCCAGAACCTAGTACTCCATCTTGCCAATATTATTTCCTTATTATGAACCGAGTTTTCGGATCCACTCATGTTCATTGTTCCTATTGGTCCTTAATAAAGATGACTGACCAGTAAGTCATTTTTATCGAGAACGATTCAAATTTCTCATAGTCTATTCTGAAATGTTGTCGTCGTATTCCTCCTTACGCATTTTTTATCTGATTGATAGTATCTTCCCTATCTACTTGTTTAGAAAGTAACAGATGCTACTGAGATGTTAAAGTGAGGTGATGGTTAAAACCCCACCGGGTACGTTCTATTATTCTAGAAAAATAAGGAATTGAATTGAGCTTGTTTTAGGCAGTTGTTGGATGAATTCAGCAACAATGCCATTGCCGTCTCCCACCGTTTTTATACTGCACTATCACTACACTTTGCTCCATATACGAAAGGACAACTGACAATGAAGCACTAATGTAACACTGCTCAGTCCTTTTAACTTATTGACGAAGTGCAATGCAAAGCACGTTTTCTCAACTTCTGTCTCTATTACTACGGTTGACAATAAGGAGGAATCTGGATTACGAATTATAGGACTTTGATTTTGACATTGTAAAACAAGTGGTACCTCATCCTTAGAAGATAAGATATCATAAGGTACCTCGTGCATGACACTGTTTACCCGCACATAGTAATAAGCGACAGTGCCGAGGTTCACCTATTCAGTCAGAACAAGGCTTGCTTAAAAGTCAATAGAGAGAAAAATGCTTCAATCAATCATCAGTTTCTAAATCTGCAAGGAATAGGCTCAGAGCTTGCAAGCAGGTTTGCGTGTCTTGCTTAAACATCTGTTCTGTCAGAGGATCTAATTTTGCAAGCTCTTCTATGATCTTTTCTGCTTGTTCTTTCAGGAACATCTCCTTTAATGCATTTTCCCCACCAGCATCTCTTATGACAAGCTCCATTGCGCGCCGATTGTTGATCAGATCATTGTTATGTTTCTTCCTCTCCCTTGACTTGGCATAAAGCCATTCAAGGTATTCGATATTAATTTTGATTCTTTCCTCAGTAATGATGGATATGTTGTTATTGTCGTCGCAATTCTCTTTCCTCCTCATAACTGTGCTGTTTCTTTGGTACTTATTAAATATGACTGACCAGTCAGTCATATTTAATCAATTCAATTCAAATTTCTCATAACCGGTAGTGAATTATCGTGGTAGCTTCTTTATCTATCGGTCCACACATAGGCGTGATATAATACAGCATGATCTGCTTGACACCGATGAACTATTCAAAAAATATTTACCAGACTTGATACCTTAGTCATATAATAGATGAATCGCTTGTCTCTCATGAGACTTTCGAGGCTGGCCCTCTCTGCTTTTTGTTGCTTTGATAATGGGAATATGGGTAATAATTAAACTGACTGACTAGTCAGTTATGTATATATAGAACCACCTGCTAATCGGTTGCAACAAAAATCATGTCAGTCAAACGACAGTACAGAGTCGATGAACAACAAGACAACAAACTATTATTGTTAAATCATTCAAACTTTTTGCTCGCTCTATACGCAGCAGGGGTAGCCGGAGCCCTGATACAAATATTGGGCGGACAATGGGATGTCTCATGGCATGTACTTGGGCTAGTAGAGACATTCTTCACAGCTCCTCATACCGTTCTCTACTCTGGCGTGGCGTTTTCTTTGCTATCTAGCCTCATAGCTCTTGCATACTACCACAGGATCCTGCTATTTGATAGGGAAAAAAACAGATTCCTTCTTCACGGATTCATTATCTCTCTAGCAGGCAGTGGACTTCAGCTTTTTGCGGGTCAGTTTGATTATTGGTGGCATGATAACTTTGGCTTTGATCCTTTTCTCTTTACGCCATCACATATGCCGTTGATTATAGGTTTCTTCTTAAATGGAATCGGAATGTGGATTGGAATCACATATCTGATACGCAACGAAATGAGAATGCAAAATTTAGCCTTAAGAGAATCAGTGCTCAGAAGGTTTAAGCTCTTACAAATTCTGGCAGTATTGTCTCTTGTTGCTTTGTGGTATGACTCCTCAACATTAGTGTATCTCTTCACAGATGATGAGGGGATAGCGTACACTTTTCAGCGGGATATTGAAACATTCACAGACCAGGTAGATGCTACAGCGTTTATTATCAGTATTGCAGGCACTGCAGCAATAGGCTCCATAATGTTAATTGCAGCTAAAAGCACCCTGAAGTTCAGAGGAGCAGCTACTGTTGTTGCGGCGCTTTTGATCGGAACATCAATAGCCTTCAATATGGGCTTCAAAGCTATCGCCCTAAATGGAACTGAGGAGGGAATTGCCTTTGCGTATTTTATCCCCTTATACATGTCGTTTCTTGCCCCAGTAGTACTGTTTGACGTATTGGGGGGTAAGAGGTTACCGACTGCAAGACAAAACAGAACAGCAGCTACTGTTGGCTGGCTCATCTTGACTGCCGTTCTCCTAGGCCCTGTAGGTACTTTCCTTGATAGCTGGCATTCAATAGCACTCTGGATAGAGAGCGACCAACTACTTCTCTCCTGGATCATACCTATGTTTGCAGGAGGTTTTGCTGGAGGATTGATATGGATGGGTTTGAACAAAACCCTGTTGAATATAGTAATAACAACAAGAGTACATGCTACGGATTCAGGAAATAATCCTATGCTGCAGACGAAGAAAAAGGGAACAAAAAAGGAATAAGATTAAGACTCCATGTGCCCAAAGGTAACAACCCAATACAAGAATGAGTTAAGAGAAAAAATACTTGAATCTGCAATAGAATGTTTTGCAAAAACTGGCTTTGATAGAACTAAAATGGATGACATAGCTAATCTGTCAGATGTAAGCAAAGGAACATTGTATCTGTATTTCAAGAGTAAAGAAGATCTATTTTATGGCATTTGTCAAAGCAGCCTGAAAAAAATAAAAGATCAGCTAAATGGTATGTTGATAACAAAGGAAAATCTTGCCGCTGATGCAGAAAAGTTCTACGACTACTTTCAAAAAGAGGTCAACCCTTATCATAATCTGGTTTTACTAGAAATGTCTGTTATGGCGACCCGTAATCCTAGGTTAAGAAAGGTGTTAATGCAACATCGAGTAAATCGACATCAGGTTATATCGGAATTTATTGAAGTCCAGATCAAAAAAGGCTTCGCTAGAAAGGATGTTGATAAAGATGCCATTGCTTCAGGGCTGATTGGATTGTACGAAGGACTTGTAATAAACAAAGTGATGGGTGTAGAGGATTCTACTAATAGGAAAGCATGGTCTGACACTATCAGAGCAATATTTGCAGGTATTGGCTAGTTTTTCTGCTCATACACTCAGTGACAGATAGTAAAAAGGTGACAAAAGCAATATGATTTCCAGATTAAGAATCCCCCGAATAGATGCACGAGATTGCTCCAAGATCTACAGGACGGATATCCTATGGTATTACGAACTCACTTGTTCTGACTCTGCACTTGCTGCGCATGGATGGATCGATGTGGGTGAAGTCTTCGGTGAAACTGGAAGTTATCTAGCCAGACAGATAGTAGCAGACGGCATCTATGGATACAGGATCTATGGTAACATCTCTTACTTTGAAGCTGGTAATGTTACAATAGGGACAGTACAGTACTCTGTGCTCTCCCTGATGAAGAAAGAGGAAATACGACAAAGTTCAACAGTCCTGGTTGGTCTGGTAGTTTTGGATGCCCACAGGATATCAACACAATTGCTTTCCCAACAAATAACACAGCACTTGCAGGACTAGGTTGAATCATCAATGATAAGAACAAGCGGTGCAGAATTACTATTACCACACATGGAAACAGTAACAAACGTGTTAGTCTGGAAATGTAACACTTAAGAAACAGCTAGACAGAGAAAAAATCCAATAAAGATCGACAAGTCGTATCATTCCTTCCGCCATTTTTATTATTATCCTCTATAATTCTTGCATAATCCCCTACAGACCAATTATGTGTTCCATCACCATTATGAGCCTGCAGTACCATTAGCATTAGCGGAACCACTTTGTACAAGTTCGTGTCTCTCTATCGAGGGTTGTTCTGATTTGTAACTTATAGATACTGTATCTCCTGTGTTGTATGGACAATTTGATATGGCTCTTGGCACCCTGTCTGAACCTTCCACAATGCAGGTGCCGTCTTGTTGGTTCTTTATGATTACTTGTGCATCCTCCGTGATACTTGGAGCAAACAGATTTCTTGCCTGAAATCCTGATAGAGCAAAGACTATGATAACTCCTGCAACGATAAGGATAATCGCTAATCTTTTGAGGGAAATGTCGTGTAAGCTCATAATTCATCCACCATATCAATGAAATTGTTCGTACTTTTGTCAATCAGGCTCATTTTATACTTTGACACCACGTCTGCAATCAGTTCAGGATTAGTCAAGCTGTAATGAAAGATCTGTCCGCTTCTCTTAGTAGAGACTATTCCTTCATCTTTGAGATAGCGAAGGTGTGAGGATATTGTTGATATAGCCTTGCCGGTATAGTCGACTATATCTAAAAAGTTGCATTGACGATTCTCTAAAATGAACAGAATTATTTCATTCAGAGGCTGGTGCCTTAGGTAGGTGAGTATAGCAGATTCTATTTCAGATACATTGTTTGGATAATATCTTGTAGTTTTTCTAGCAAGTTTTCTTTGTACTCTGACAAGACCACCTTGTTCGAGTCCTGTCAAATGGTAGAAAAGAACACCATTTGAAAATCCTGATAGCTTTAAAAGCTCTCGATATCTTATCCCAGGTACGTTTGATATAAGAGAAAGCAAGATAGTTTTTCTCTCCTCATGTGATTCTCCTCGTAAGTTTCCTGCTGCTTTCATGTCATAACCCTCGCTCCGAATAATTATTACTACTACTGCTATTCTTCAGAACGCCAACGCCGAACATTGTAAGCATTATCAAAAGGATCACGTGAGGCAGTTCTATGTTTGCAATGGGAAGATGTGCCACCGGGAAGATATCCAAAGCATCAAGGAAGTAAAGTATTTCTGCAGTTCCTAGCGCTATGAAACCGATAGTCATCAAAAGTATTCTTATTGTTCGAACCCTTTTGTATGCAAGGAATGAGACTAGACCCAGAAATGCAGCAATTGTCATACCTGCGAGGTGAAGTATGATATGGTAGATCATTGACGGATGGGAGATATGTGGAATTACTAGAGGGGTGATAACTCCAACAATAATTGCAGTTGTAATACCAAGCAGGATGGGCTTACTAACCGACTTTCCTCGATTGCCAATTCCTCCTCGATTCTGCATATCTAAGATACTCAGCTTCTCAACGAATAATTAAATCAACTGGTACAAACATCGAAAGCTGTGACACAATAGCACTTAATGATCAGATCTCAACTGTTTCTACATGACTGGAAGTGGTTAATGACTAATAATTGCTTTATATTGCGTATGGAACAAGAAGTCGCTTCACTTGTTTTTCGTAACTTATCATAGTAATAGTATGCGTATGCTATGATGGTATTGTTACCAAAACTCATTGGCGTGTTTATTTTATCCCCAATACAACATCGTAATGGAATTGAACGGTGTATCGGTTCTTGCTTTAGCCTTAGCAGAGCAAGAAAAATTCTCTTTGTCTAATTGTATAGGCTTGAAGTAGTGTTGTTGATTCCTTCTTCTTTAGCCATCTCTTGCACAACATCGGTATACCATTGTGAATTTGTTACTTTATCGCCATTTCCATCGGTAACTGTTAGGTTAAAGAAGTATCTGCGGGGAAATCAAACCTCGTGTAACATTTTCACCAGTCAGGGTAAGACCATCGCTAAATTTCCATTCAAATGTATATGGTGGTTTTCCAAACTTGGAATGGGCATCAAATGATACTTCTTCACCGACAGTCAGTATTTCCTTATAATGTGTTAAGTATCCAAGGGTTGACACTGAACCACCAAGGTAACTACTATCATTCTCTTCATCTGATGTACGCTGATACATCGTTCCTAAAGTTTGATTGTATACTCCAAAAAACATGACGCCTACTACAACTGCTATTCCTATAGTGTTGTAGAATATTGCCGACTTGGCGACTCTTGATATCGCAACCATGAGAGGGATAATGTATTTCTTTACATCTGTTATATGCAAAGGTAACCACTCACTCACTCACTCAAAATAGCATTATCATTAATACAGACAGAGTCTTTGCTTTGTGTATCCATACAGGAACTTTAGAGTACTTCAATATGTAAAATGCCTCACATAAAAGCGAATTGAATCTCTTTGGAAAAATCTCTTCTGTGGAAATAGCCTTACTATAACATAAAAATCAGTCCATGTGTTCTTTTGTGTATAATCAAATCCTCTTCACCTGATGCAATATATCCACACATCTCACAATTAATTGTCATCTCGTCTAGGCTCTTTGGAATGCCTACAATAAATACATCATCAAACTCGGTTAGTGAGTAACGATCTGCAAGTTCAGGATGTGACTTTATAAAATCATACAGAATCTTTTTGACATTATCCTTAGAAACTCCAAGCTTTTCTAAGACTATTTCAACTTCATCTTCTGAAAGTGAGATGTAACTAGTATCTTTAGACCGAACGATTCTATCCTCTAAATAGTCATTAATTTTTCTAGCAAGCTCATTATCCCCAGCACAACTAATGACTATCGATGGCATAGGCAAGAATCTTTTGTCAACAACTTTATAAATAAATCTTCTTCAGCGAGGAAGATTAGTGGCGTCAAAATTGCAGCGGCTCATTGGGAGTTGCTTTTAGGTCATCTGAGTGCAGTTTATAGAATATAGACGATGTTATTTGATTACTTGTATCGTAAATAAAAAGGAGTCAAGCCTCTTTAGCATTTTGTTCAAAAAGTCATTTTAGATTTAAGAATGCCATAACCACCTTCACATATCATACGGAATGGAGAGCTATCTAATTCCTCTGGGAATTTTGGACCTAGTTACCCTTTCTAACCTACTTGAATTTTTTGTCACTCAAGAACATTGTTAGCCCATGACACCTGTAGCCGAAGCTTTCAAGAAAGAGCGTCCGGACAGGAAAGAGTACTGGCAAAATGAAATGATTATTCTTGTTAAATGTGGTCACAAAAAAATTCTTTCAAAAATAGGTGGTTGGAAGGAGTGCATATAGCTAATCTATAGATGAACAAAAAATTAGGAGAATAACAGACTAAGAGACACTCTCTCTGTTGTTATTGTTGAGCTTCTATTAACCGCTGCCTAGTGTCTCTATTGCACTAGCACCTGTTGCATTAGTGCCTGTTGCGTTCAAAGCTGTTGCATTAGTGCCTGTGAGGTGCTGCTCTGCCATAGCTGTCTCACTGCTGATGACGGATAATAATCCTGAAAGGAGTGCTGCACCAACTAATATTCCTGCTATAGGTATAGCAGCTATTACTTTGGTTGTTCTAGTATTGTTGTTGGTGTTATCTGGTCCATTATGTGGGTTCATTAATGTGAATGAGTGAGTATGAAACTTAACTAGTTCTACACATGATGACAAACAATAAGCTAGAGGAATGATAGATAAGTTTGATGTAAGGGAAGTAAAGAACATGTTCAACTTTGCAGACAGCTTGCAAAAGAGAGCAACAGCGATTGATGGTAGCCTTACTACCATGCAGTAAGTCTTTTTATGAATTCAAGTCGTTTGACCAATGGTATTATTGTTACCTGTTTCACTTTCTCTTCGATCACAAACTCACTGACAGTTTTTGTTTCAGTTCTTGGCTTTTTCTTAATTGCTATCTCTTCTTTAACATGAGGTTCTTTCTTTATCTTAACCTCCTCATGGATTAAGGGAATACCTATCTCGATCCTTGTACGAAGCATGGTAACTCCTCTTTTTAAGAAGCACCAGATAATTACTCATGATAATTGATTGCTTGTTACCAGCAGCCAGCCTACCGACATAGCCCATAGGCTCTTTGTGGATGGCAATAAGCGGAGGATGGATAGTTTGCAGTGTTTTCCGCCAACCCCTTACTACCGCTCTGCAACGACAAACGTAAAAGAATCAGAGGTTAATGTCAATGCCGCATGATAATAAGAATGTCTGAGTAAGCCGATATGCTAGCTAGCATTGCTATTGTAAATTCACAAAACACGAAAACAAGCTAAATGCATCATTCTCTCATTCTTATTAAAGGAACAAATAAGGAAGAAAGATATCACACTCAAAATGGTTTTTTATATTTCATCAATAGATTGATTCTCTATATTTTGTAATGTATTATCAAACTCTGCTATCGCAATGGTATAATCCCCTTTTTGAAACTCTTCTGCTGCAATTCGCCCGCCTCCCCTATCAACTCTATCACCGATACTTGTAATTACTTCAGCATAGTCTCTTGATTGCCCTTCTCTTGAAATTATTGCATTATTGATTAGCACATCTACAATCTCTAAAATAGAAGAGCCATCTCCTCTAGGCAACTGTGAATTTAGATTCCGCTGTGAGACGATTCGCATTAATCTACTGTGTAGCTGCCTGTTAGCAGTACGTATCTGATCCTCAGGATTGTCAACCGTCCATCTTCTATCATGGCTCATTGTACTTTATCTTCCTCCTATTTGCCAACAGCCAAAATAAGTTATTATCCAATAAGCGTTTCGATTGCATATACCTTACGCAGGCACGAAAGAAGGAGATAAGATAATACCATAATACCATAATACTATTACTATTACTATCGTTACGTTGTCATCGTGCTGGAACACACGATGTAACGCAGCTTTAAAGTTCTATTCACTATCCCATTTTAGGATTCAGAACTTTTGAACTCTTTCAACCTGTGTGCCAATCGAAGTTGCTATATACGAAAAATTCTTGCCAATAATTGTATGGGATACAATACAAGCCTGCCAAGGTTCACTTCCTAAGATAAATGTATAAACTAATGCCTTCTTCTTTGATATCGTATTCCTTGAACTCTGTTTTAGAGGCGAGGTCGATGAATTCAGCTTTGGTATATGCGCCGTTTCTAAGAAAATACTTGAACATAAATTTTATGATTAGTTTGTCTATTCCTTTTGCTCCCATATTCTTTGTATAGTCTTCTATCTGCTGGTTCGAAACATCTCTATTCAGATCAATAATCAGGGCAGTGCCTCCTGATGTTAATACTCTGTACATTTCGTTTAAGGCTTTCAAAGGTTCTTTGAAATTTTTAAATGCAGCAGTACAGATAATGAAATCGAATGTATTGCATGGAAATAAGATATCCGCAACGCTCCCTTGTTGAAATTGTACGTCAACACCCACCTCTTTTGCATTTCTTCGAGCGATTTCCACAAAGTCATTACTAATATCTAAACCAATAATTTTATACTTACCTAGTTTTGCAAGCTCAATTACAAGGTAACCAGGACCGGGAGCGACTTCAAGAACAGAGCATCCATCTTGAATATACTTGGCTGCTTCTTTTGCATATCCTTTCATTTCCTCCAATCTGTGCTTTCTGGTATTATTATCATACCAGCGAGCAGCAATACCTTCAATACTAATATCTCTCAACCGCCTTGATTCTTTCATGATATTAACATTCACTTGTTTGGTCATTATCTTAGTAACTAAGATATTGATAAACTAATATATTTAGTTATCTCTGGTAGTCATTGATCATGAAGCGAGAAGAAATCATTCGAGCTATTAGCGACAAGTTTAGAGAGATGTCAACTGAAACTATAATGTTCCACCAAGCCATAGCAGATATACTTGGCTTGCATATTACTGACCATAAATGCCTTGACCTTATCACGCGTTATGGCGCCATGCCAGCTGGTAGGCTTGCCGAGCTCACTGGCTTGACTACCGGTGCAGTGACAGGAATTATTGATCGATTAGAAGAAGCTGGATATGTTAGAAGAACAAACGATCCAAAAGATAGGCGTCGAACCATTGTTCAGCCTACACAAAACAAGAAATTGGAAAAGAAAATTGAGATGCTCTTTGTCCCTCTGCGTGACAGGATGCATAAGCTTCTTTCTACTTACTCTGACAGTGAATTGACTTTTCTACTTGAAGCAACAACAAAATTTTTAGAGCAGACGCATGAAGAATCAAAAAAATTACGAAGTCTGCAAAAATAATCCTTTATGTTGCGGTTTCTATAGCAGCATATTACTTTTAAACATGCTCCGCTTTTTAGAGTCCTTGTTGACAATAATAAATTGACAATAACGGGTTTGCAGCAAGGTTGGGAGTTCAAATCTCTCTACATACGCTATTATGAAGGTTCAGCGACAATCATGAACGTAAAGAAAGCAAAAAATTCTGCCTAACTTGAGACATGGGAGCACGAACCCCATCTGATAATTATGATTACTTTTAACAAATCTCCTGCTGAATTGACAAAAATAATGATATTTTTATCGAAAGCAACATACCCATCTTTGCCTAACCAGATAAAGATACGCATATCTTACTTCTATTAATGCTCAATAGATCAAGCTTTAAACATAGCAATTCTGAGGCTCGCAAATGTATACTGCCATGAGACACAATTTAAGCAAGAAAATGAGCAAAATATCTTGATTTCTTGAATACTATTCCCATTCTACAAAATGAAGGTTCTTTTTTAGTCCTTTTACGCGGTGATTGTTACAAAATCCGTAATTATGATTATAGCGATTGCTTGTTACCTATGATGAAAAGAGGGAATGATGAATATCATCCCAAACTTTTTCTTGAGGAGTCCTTTAATGACGCAAGCAGTAATACTGGAGGAGATAATGTTTTTCGCCAACTTAAGACTGTAACAAGTCAAAGAGTAGCCGACATAGACCATGCGCAGCAGATAGAGAGATGGAATCAATATCAAGAGCTATTGGATAAGATAGACGAGAAATGCAGTAGACAAGCTGGTGTTAGGCTCTCTAGAAATGTGAAGCATAATGTAAAGACATTCACTGAGACGGCGGTAGCTGCACTTGGCTTCCTTGCTCTGATATCTTTGATGTCTCTGACAGGATCATACACAATGAACAACGCGTATGGAATAATTGGAAGTGCTTTCGCTCTGGGCTTTATTGGGTGGCAGTCATTTATTAGAGTGCATCACCCGTCGATAATCAATTTCAGGTGCTCTCCAATTCTGCATATTGACGAATTTGGCTACATGCGTCAAGCAATAAAGGGCATACCTCCAGTTGAACACGATCCAATTGTTAGGCTTCCTGTGCTAGAAATGGAAATACCAAGAGAATGGCTAGGACAACAGGGTATGCTCAAATTCATGAAAAGTCTGAGTGACTTGAAACTAGAAGATGAGGGAAGGGGTGGCGAGATAGAGATGATACCTAAGGGATATAATAAAGAAAAAGAGGGAGGATAAAGAGAGAGAGAGAGATAAAAGGAATGGTAATAGAAAGATGTGACAAATGTGGAAAGGCTTTCATGAACCAATCAGAAGTAAAGCGTCACAAGATGTATGAGCACCCGGTGCTGGTATCGCCTTTTGAAGAAAAAAGATCCGCCGGGTATACTAGCAAGGATAACAGTAATGTGAACGTGGAGGATTTGCAGAAGATGACAAGTAATGTAACAATTGGCAAGGGTAATAATAATGATATAATAACAATTGACGGGGGACAAATTAGAAAAGTTCCAGGTAGAACGCTTATAGCTTGAAAAAAGAAAGCAAATGCGTGAAGCAAGCAGGCAAGCTCTGCTAACTTTATCGTCCAGCTGTTTGTAACATATCTATCAGGGGTAACGCATGAAAGATAGGTATAACTAGCCAGCAAACTTTAAAGCTAAATGTGTGTCATTCTAAGTCTTCATGAGAGAAATAACCCTCACGATGAAATCAAGGGTTCAATATCTAGCATTGAAGGTGACCAGTTGTTGCAAAATTAGCTGGATCTTTCATACACGCTCTTTTGATAACTATTCTATCTACCACTTTACTCATCAAGCTAGGAACTATGGTAAAGCAGTATGATAACTGGATAACTTGCTGCTTGTCATCAATCTTTTCTATATGTAATGCCACCGTCTGTTACGCCAGTGCCGTCTCTATTATCATTACCATCTGATCCTTTCCCCTTTCGGCTATCTATCACAACTATTACTATTCCT
Organism: Nitrososphaera sp.; assembly: GCA_036259955.1. GTDB lineage: Archaea > Thermoproteota > Nitrososphaeria > Nitrososphaerales > Nitrososphaeraceae > Nitrososphaera. The sequence continues at coordinate 14,332 of DATAAU010000160.1, forward strand.
GCAATTATTGTGAAAAAGCCTATGGTAGTTAACACCCCACCGGTAATCACTAAAGATAAGCTACTGAGATCAACGCCAGGTAGAGGCTGACCTCCCTGCTGGGAAGGAGGGCTTGCAGCGGTTATGAATGGCATATAGCCAAACATTGCGTCAATTGTAACGGGCGCGGTTCCAGCATTGGTTATGTTAAGAATATGAGTACCGATGTTTTGTGGCTGAAAAGTAGTAAACAGGTTTGCAGAGAACTCATTGTTACTTACAATGATCCCAGATGGATCTTTGACGGTTTCGATCAATCTCACTACTCCTTGTGGTGTTTGAACATGGATGGCTACAGTTACGGGTCTTGAGGTATCTGTTACTTCTGTTGTTGCTTCTACGGATCTGCCTTGCTGTATTGAAACTTGGTTAATAAGAGTATTTCCTTGTAGAAACGTGCTAGCAAATGGGATAGCCCATACAGCAGCTATTATTATTCCTGCAACAAATAAGACTCCACCTATGATCAGGATAATGTATCCTCGTCGTATCATATTCTCCTCGTCCCTTCCCTCAGTTGTTTTGTGTGTGAATGAGTTATTATAAACTTCGCACCAAGCTAGCGTACCAAAAACTCTAATTATCAATAAGGATAGAAGATGCGGTCAGGATGAATGATTGAGAATTGTTGGAATGTATCAGTCGCAGACAACTGATCACCGGATGCAGATACGTATCTCACATCAAAAAGATGGTCATTGCAAAATTGTAGTGACTAATTAGAGTTCATGTCAGAACTTCGAATGTAAAATCTGCTGTGAGTAATCTTCCTTCGTGTTGGAATTGTCCCCATGTTCTGCATAGACCAGGCTTTGGAATATTTTATGAACATCCAAGATCTCCTCGCTTTCATTACCATTTACCCTGTAAATTTTTCACTTTGCGTGAAGTGAACCTTATTATTGTTTTGAATGAGTTTTATCAGGAAACTATGTTCGCCATTAAATACATCGTCCTCTGACCTGCTAAGCCATCTAAGCTATCTCGTTCTGCTACTAACACAGTAGGCGAAAAGACCATCGTCCCAGGCCGAGGGTCTGGCATATGGACTTCAAGCTTTTCATTTCTTGACGCTACGCCGCTTATTTTCTTGACAAATGGGTTCTAGATCTGATACTTTTCAAAATCTGTTAAGACTTGCCAAATTTGACTTGGTGAAGCATTGATTTCAATTCAGGGATAATCTCCTTTTCCATAGAAATAGAATCATAGGATCTATTATGGCTTGCAACTGTCTAGGACCTGAGAGCGTCCAATGGCAGCTTTCATTCCATCAATGCCTAGATCATAACGATGCTGCTTGATTTTTACGAGAAGGGTTATCGGCAACAACAAAAGCACGACGATAATAAGAAGAAAGTATGACCCATGCCACTTTTACAGGCGCAGGGAGGTAATTACTGTAGACAGATATCCAGGCAACTGCGTTTGCGGCATATAAAATAATCAAATTGCTAATATCCTCCTTACTACAATAAAGTGATTGTAAGCCTTCGCATAGACAAAAGAGAGTTTTTTTTATATGACTCATTGAATGATGAAGTAGTACTCTTATCGATTTGTTTTCATTATAAACAATCATATTGGATCTTTAAGAACCTCGTTGCCCCAATTCTCAAGATGAAGCATGAACGTCCATCTACCATAATGCTGCTGAAGCTTCAGATGTTGTAGCCACAACCACCAGCAACAGCTTCGCTTCATCTAGATATAATTTTGAATACGGCATTATTAAGAGATGGGAAAACATATTCTTAATTTATTGATCAGAATGCAAAGTTAATCTGATTATATGTCTGCGTCAATTCGTTGTCGCGCAGATTTTATTTGATTTATTTTAGTTATATACTTTTTAGATTTAAAAATGTATCATTTATATCTTCTTTCTTGTAATCCTTTTATCTTTTGTAGTCCAATAACACAATTACTAATGGGCTTTCTAGACAAGCTACGTCGCAAGAAAGAGCAAACTGTGGAGAAAGTCAAAGAACAAACAACTCCTCAGCCTACCCATCCTACTAACGCGCCACCGCCTCCTGGAAAAAAGATCAAAGGTTATAATTCTGAAGGAAAACCAATCTATGAATAAACACTACCACAGTCCTTTTTTTGTCAAGGTTGTTATTTTTGTTCTTTTTCTAATTGACGGTGGCGAGAACGAGCCTCATCAAAGCAAGTCCGACAGAGTATAGCACTATTATACCTATAGATCTTCTTGCTTTCAGAGATAAAAAATGAAAATTTTGACAGTTCACGTGAACAATTGTCACAACACTTCTTCATTGTAAGAAAAATAAGGCTCAGAATATTATTTAAACATCTGTGAAATTAAGCTCCACATTTACTCTTTGATAGGGTTATCAAAACTACATATCTATCTTGTACAGATTCTAAAAGTGTGTGATGATTGATTGTTTGGTTTAATGGATAAAGTTTTATGATAAAACCCTAATGGTTGTTATGCTAAAAATGGTTGAAATGGATGAAAATGTGACGCTTGCTGCACAATTGGAAGGACATAGTGATGGACGCCCTGTAATCCTGATTAACAAATTCAATGTCAAGCCAGAAGATGTAGACCAATTGCTCAGGGCTTGGGCAGCAGATGCAGCCTACCTAAAGAAGAAGCCAGGGTTCATCTCCACACAGCTTCATCGGGGCATCGGGGGAAGTTGTGTGTTTATCAATTACGCAGTATGGGAGTCTGTCGAACACTTTAAGCAGGCTACCAGTGATCCTGAATTTAGGTCAGCACTCGCACGTTACCCTGACAGTACTACGGGATCACCCCATCTGTTTAGAAAAGTTGCAGTGCCTGGAATTTGTGTGGATTGAACGAAGGTGACCCAGGGCTGTCGGTAGGTACTGATAGAGCAGTAGGGGTTTGAAATTCGGATAATCGACATCGAGCTAGAAGAACTCGAGTCGATTTGGCTCTCCAGACCATCTCTGTCCTAGGCAATATCCTACTTGATGTTGTGCTAGGATTTGGAGGAGTAATGATCGAAATTGCTGGGAAGATTTTGCAAGAGGATGGATAGAAGTATGAGGGCAGAAGAGCATGCAGAAAGGGATAAAGAAGTGTGATGAAGACCAATGGGTAGATTTTAGTGATGAAAGAAGTTAACCATCATACATAGAATGATTTTGAAATCCATATTTCAGTTCGTTCTGACAAGTAACCAAGAACCCCTTGATGAAGGTAGTTGTTGAGGATGATATCCTCCTCCTCGTCGTCGTCACCTAACACCACCACCACCGCTAACTGGACCCATGCCAGTCCACTTGCTCTTCCAATCTCTGGAGTATTGTCTGGCTGGGCAACTCTAACTCCCCAACCCAACCCAAGCACAGACTTTGAGGCATGGTCGGGATTTTGTTACTACGACATACTACTTGGTTAGCCACCTGCTAGGTACCATGCTTGGCATTATCCTTTTGATCTTTGGTGTCTTTGCACTCGGAGCATATTTCACAAAGGGAAGACACGCCGCTCGCTTGGGATTAGTAGCGATGGTTATCACGAATGTGGCTAATACCCTGGGTTTAGTGATCACAGGATGGTCTTCCTTCGCAGCACCCGCTATTGGACTGGCGCACCTGGCGGGTATGGAAGAGGCCATGCGAATTAATGTAGGTGTTGACTTTATAGTAATCTTCATGATTACCATTGCACTCGGCTTCATTTGTAACGTGCTTTTGGTATAGCTATCTGGCGTTCAAGGACACGCCTCCAAAGTGGGGCGGGAGCCATTTGGATAGCTTGGGCAGTATGTTTTACATGTCGGGCATCTTGTATGGATTTTTATTTACGGGTAGCAGTCCCCAACACAGCCTGTCGGCTCTTTGCTAATGGCAATAGGTGGTATGTGAATAGTCTGAACAGCTTTACGTCAACCTCCCCCAGCTCTGCAGCAACAAGATGCGTAAAAGCCAGAAAGGTGTAAGTCAATACCACATAGACAATAATTCTTTTTTTAATTGAATTACCTAGTGATAACTTTCTTTGCCCTTGTCTTTCTCCACATTAAATTCCAAAGGATTACTACCCAAGAATACAAAAAAATCAGTGTAGGAAGGTCTGTCCCAGGGTCTCGAAGAATAGAAGAGAACCCAACGTAACTACAACGACACCAGAAGCTACGGTAACAATACCCGTAGCTAATCTGACTGCTCCAATCCATTTACCAAGGATAGTACTTTTTACGACTGTAACGCCAAAGATTAACGCAACTTTAAACCAGATGCAGAGGATTCAAAAACATGAAACCCCGCGTCTGTGGCAACTTGCGCTCACAGACCAAGGAGAAGGAGGAGTTGGTGCATCAATAGATTGTGGTGAGCTCATTTAGGCACATATAGGTATATGTTTACGATGGTACAACTCCAAAGATTGATTGTCCATCTATTATTCTTAGGATATCCCGTTGTCCTGTATCGGTTAGTCTTGTTTCATCAATCTCAATGCCCTCTACGGCAAGAACTTTACCTCTAAGTGATATTGTCACTGGAACATTATCTATGGCAGGTGCATTGTCATTGACAGAGATGCGAGTCATTATATTAGCACTAACAGGAGGAATGGACCCAGTTGCCGTGGTGGTAGCAGTCCCATTTCCAGTCTCCATCAGTAAAAACCGATGAGGCGTAGTGTCTTCAATAGTAATATTGTGAAATGCAGTTCCATTGGTTGCTGCTAGATTCATTTCGACTATGAACCGATTAACAAGCCCTTCGTCTACAAATAGTCTCCATCGTCCAGCCACAATATAACTACCACTACTATTCTCAGCAGGTGCATCTTCACCTTGTGCAGGCGGAAGGCTGCTGCCTATAATTCCACGCAGCAGAAATGTCGATGTCGTTGATGGTAAAGTAGCTTGTACTTCCTCTTCTCCACCTTCCTGTCCTCCTGCATCGAGTGTAGGAAGGTCGAATTGTCCAGAGGCTTCTTTTACAATTGTTCCACTAAATCCAAGGTTAGCTGGCAAAAGTAAGAGAACACTTAAGCTCAGAGCAGCAATTACTACATTAAATTTAACTTCTAAAAAATTAAAATGATCTGACATTTTGGACAAATGTGGAATTGCCATTTATTGATTTATACCTTATGGATAGCTCGGGTTGGCTACATCTAGTCATTACCAGTGGCGACTGCACACATCATCATAACTACTTTGTAACACCCTTTCAAATTCCACTTGATGCAACACTCTCGAAATCAATTATCTTAAAGGCTTTTGTTATAACAACTCTCTTCAGACTTAAGAATAATATTGTTGCATTTTATGATTCCTATATATAGTAGATTAGGCAATTCTTGTATAAATTTCGTATACAACTATATCTTCTGATTTTGTTAAATTTCTGTGCTGCAAAAAACATTGTTAGCATTTATGACACCAATAGATGAAGCATTCAAGAAAGAGCGTCAAGATAAGAAAGATTTTTGGGAAAACGAACTAAAGTCATTAGGCGTAGAACCCTGGCGACAAAATGACCTTAATGACAAAGAGGTGCTCCAATTATTGGTGGAAATCATAAAACAAATCTATTTCCAAGATTACAAAACAGCATATGATGCCAATAATAGTAATATTAGTACTTAGCAGATCCGCAAATAGTCAAACAGCAGAAAAAGGACAATAGCAAGCCACCTATCATCTCGCGCGAATATGCGTACGGCATATTGAATCAGATTTTTAGGAAATATCTAACAGTACAAATGCACCAGCGGCAAGGCTATTTATTTCCATACTGCGCTTACCCTACTGGAAGAAGAAAACAATAATCAGGTCTTGAGGTGACACATTCATGCGGGCTCATTTGATTCTTGGCTTTTATCATTCATTGTTGCAGCTTTTTGTCTAAGATTTTCTTCTGGACTAGTTGTGTCAGGATTGGGTTCTTTTTCTTCCATTCCTTGGACAATGCCTAGCTCTTGCTCGGCTTCCTTCCTTTTTTCGTTTGATTTATCGTTATCTTGCGTATTACTCATTGGTAGATATACTTTGAAGGATAAAGAGTATAAGTATTTGAGTTGACTTTATGATAATCTCCTTCGTATTGCAGCAACCATATTGCGAAAGGCAAGAAAGATAAAAGTATCTTCAACAAGAATACAGTAAACAATGATTTTTTAGTATGTGAGGGAATGATATCAATAATGGTGTTAGTGATTCTATAGCAAATGATTAGACAGTATCATCATTCTAATATTCCATTGTACCTTTTTCATTATTTTTACTTATCTCACATCTGAAATGATAATAAATGATACTGATCAAGATGACATTGTAGTGATCAAGAAACTTGAATGCTTACGATTTAATGTCTCCACAAGTGGTTGTAGCAAAGGAAAATACCAACGCTGAACAAATAAGTTCGAGACTTCTTGCAGGAGAATTTAACGGAGTACCTGTCGTAGATGATAATGGTGCTGTTATTGGCATAGTTACTGCACTTGATATATTAAGAGCTATCCAAGATGGCAAGAAGCTTAATGCAATGTTAGCAAGAGATATAATGACTCCAAATCCATCAGTTGTAAAGAAAGATACATCAATAGAAGAAATAATACGTGTTTTGGTTGAAAAAGAAATAGTGTTAGTCCCCGTTGTAGAGGACAACAATAAGCTTATTGGTGTAGTTGCAAGGTTAGACATATTAAGAGAAAAATTAAACGAAGGATTCATAACAGTAGAAAAGAGAGAGGCTCTTTCAAGAACCTAAATAAATAATGTTGTTACTTTTTGCGATTACTCATCCGAACTCGTAGCGTCACCTGCTGGCGCTTCTCCTGATTTTATTTTAGCTTCATACCTATCCATACTTTTTTTGATATCTTTGCCAGTATCTGATTTTTGTTCATTGAACGAGCTTTCTCTTGCAGTTTTTGTATTTTTGTAATCTTTGTCCATTCTGTTATTAAGTCAGAAAAGTAGTTGAATGTATATGACTGATTGATGGTTCACTTCGTTAGTTCAAAAAGTTTGAAGGAGAGGCAAAGCCTTTTCCTCCTTTATGGGTAAAAAAGCGTCGTACTATTAACTCGCACATGATCGATTGCGCTGGTTAGCAAAACCTGCTCTTCATGTCTTCTCGGAAGTTTGAGTTGTACAGCGTGCGTATAGCTTAATCTATTATTTTTTTAATGTTCAAAAACAAATAAACCAAAAAAGTGTGCCAAATTTAGGCATCCTCGCATTACCGTTTGTGCTTGAGCCTTTTGGATCCATCCCGTCAGAATCTCACTTTTTTGCAATTTTTTGTCTCCTTATTGAAAGATTGGTCCAAGCAACATGCCATCATTCATACTGTCTATAGGGAGGATCTACCACAAGATCGATAGAAGGTGCTGTTTAATACCTGCTATTTTACAGTTTTCTAACTAATAGGTAAATATGCTATGCTAATCTGTGGTATATGATAAAGATGGTGGAGGAAGTAGAAGAGTCCGTTATTGCCAAGTCAACAGGAGAACAAGAAGAGGAAGACATTGCTCCCCAAGATGCAGCATTATTTCATCACTTGGCTACAGGAAAGAAAATATCAAAAGAAGAGGCAGATTATAAAAGGCGAGAAGAGATATCACAGGACAGTCAATCTTGTGTAAAATGCAAATTCAATTTACCAGATGAAAGGAAATGTCATATTGTAGAGGGTGAAATTGACAATGAATATGGCATCTCGAGATTCTTTTCACCTAAGGGTGATGGAATGTTACCCGGTGATATAGTATGGGATTTCATAAAGAAAAGAGGAAAAAAATTGTCGTACGAAGAAGGATATGTAATACCAAAAGGCGCAGAGGGGTTTCAATGTAAGGACTGTAAATATTACATGTATTCTGGCAGCTGTCTTTTGATCAAAGGTAATTTTGCACCAGAAATGAGTTGTGCCTTTGTTGTTAAAATTGGTAACGGAACTGAAATCTAAATGGATATTGGGAGATATCCTACAACGAAAGTTCATGAAAAGTTGGCTTTAAGCATATAAAGGTAAAGAATAGAGTATCTATAAGAAAATCCTACCAATCTTTCCGTATTGAAACATTTCAGGACCATTTACTTTTTCTTCCTATTGACTCCCAAATTCCTAATCTATCCTCAGTTTAGTTTCGCCTATAATGCTCAATATTTTGTTAGGCAAATCATTCATATCAATGGGCTTTTGAACAAAGCCATCAATATGCAAAGACGGAAATACTTTAGAAAATTCGTTATCTCTTATCTCAAAAGAAGTCATGAGAAGAACCTTGACATTAGGATTAATCTCTTTGACTTTTCTAGCTAGTTGTATTCCAGACATCACGGGCATTCGGATATCTGACAACATTAAACAAGGGTCAGCTTCTAACTAGAAGCCTAACATATCCCCTAGTCCGCCACCCTTTTTCTTTTGTTGCTGTTGTTGACTTGAATTTTGATTATCTCCACTATCTCCTCCACGTAGCATTCCACCAACCATATCGCCAATTCCTCCACCACTACCCTGTTGTTGTCCTAGTCCTCCTAATCCTCCTAGCCCTCCTCCTCCTAAACTGCCGAACAGCGAGCTTAGTCCCTGGGGGTCGTTATTTGCATTCTCTCTTAGAAACCCTGTAGCCTGTTGTGTGTACATTCTTGCCTGATTGTCATCTTGTAATCCGCAGTTATTCTTTATCTGCTGTACTAATGGATGACGAGGATCATTATTTAGTCCTCCTTCTAGCTCGGAGAATGAGGACTGCATTGAACCTCTATCATTTCCACCAGAATTCATGAAGCTACCAAGTCCTTTCTGCATAAAGTGCTGCATCATATAGCTCATGATTGTGGACATAATGGTACTTGACATGGATTGTTGCACTCCACTTCTTTGAGAGAACATACCAGCTAAATTGTCTAGATTCATGTGGATAAACTATGCACCTAATGATATAAAATAGTGAAATAGGCGTCGTACCCTCGTAATATGATGGTGAGCTGGGGTATCAAAGCCTATGTTGTTATTGGTAGTGCCAGCATTGAAATCGTACCAGAGTCACCACCGCCTAATAGGACCATAATATTAACAGAATAAGTCCGCCGATTCCTCCTCCGACAGCCTTCATTGGAACCTCATCCTTTCTGTCTTCGATATTTTCACTCCTTCGAGGATTTTTCCATTGAATCTGCTTATAGATCCTCTCTGCCTCAGAGCAGGCTTCTATAATATCTAAAAGTCATTCTACTTTTATAGAGGACATATACCTAGAATCTCATTTTTGTTAAATTATGTTACAAATCTTTCCGAAGCGGTGTTAAGCGAAGGTCATAATTTAAATAATAATTATAGTGGGAAAAAATAACCGATCTAATACTGGGTGGCCTCCACAAATCAAACGCAGCAATCCATAGGATCTATGAGAGTAGTAATAATGGACCTTATATCCCAAGAATTTTTTAAAATCGAGCCTAAATACATGAAAGATTAAACAACCTACTGTTTTTAGTATTTTAAATCAAAGAAGTCATTTCTAATAATATAATAGTTTGATACTCTAAAAATCTCCTTAAATTCTTATTAATAAATATATTGACAGTCTTATTGAGGCGGGTTAGCTGTGGGGCGATCTCTAAACGATCCTTCAGGTAATTGGGAGACTGATGATGACCCATCTATTTTCGATCTAGCACAAGAGATTCGCTTTCTTCCTCACTCACAGAATTATTGTGTATGCTTTGTTGATTTGGTAAATTCAACCAAGATTACAGCAGAGATTTCTGATCAACGAAAAATTGGACAATATTACTCCATATTCATTAACTCAATGGCGATCCTGGTAAAGCATTATGGGGCAAAGATAGTAAAAAATGTAGGAGACGCCCTCATATTTTACTTTCCTGAGACATCAGATTCTAGGAACGAAACAGTCTTTCAAAATGTGTTAGAATGCATTACCACAATGATTCTAGCCCGTGATATTATAAATGCAAAACTGTGTTCAAAGAAGCTGCCATCAGTTAGCTACAGGATTAGTGCAGATTATGGAAAAGTGGAAGTTGCCACTTCAACCAGTTCCAAAAGTGAAGATCTATTTGGGTCTACTATGAACATATGCGCAAAGATAAACTCAATGGCTGAGCCAAATGGGATCGTGATAGGGGGGAATCTGCACAGAATTATAAGATCATTTTCTTTTGCCGATGAGTATCAGTTCAGAGAATTGCAGAGAAGATATTCACTAGGTTTTAGTGAGAGATATCCAGTATATTGTGCACTTAGCAATAAAATATCTAAAATAGATATTGGTAGAATCAGTCGTCTATTTAGATCTGGAGAAGATTACATAATCAAGGATCTTCAAATTAATAAACAATCGCAAGAAATGAAAGCGCAACAACAGCAAAAGTATTCTTACAATATCATGGTAGTGGACGATGAACCAGATACAGCCTTTACTTACAAATCGCTCTTATCCGCTGAAGGTTACAATGTGCAAATGTTCACAGATCCTCAAGAGGCATTAAAATATTTTGTACAACGACCGGATCCCTCATCTCATTACCAACTAGTACTTTTGGACATAAGGATGCCGAGATTAAATGGACTTCAGCTATTCAATAAGATAAAGGCAGTAAGCCCCAACACCAACATCGTATTTTGTTCTGCTCTTGATATAGCGGAAGAATTGACAAGCATATTACCCGGCATATCACATCATCATATTATGAAAAAACCAATGAGAAGAGAAGATTTCATAAGCAAAATAAAGGCAGCAGTCATCAACAATCATCCTGTTCATTTTGATAGCTTAAGTGCGTAATGTAAAAAAATTTTGATTATTGTATTGTTCTCTTTGGAGTCCAAATGGAGTACTACTTTTTTATCAGTTTATGAAAATATTATTGCTTTTATCTGCTCTATCAACTCTTCAGTTCGGAATGGCTTTTGGATAAAATACGCCTTATCTAACCATGGATGTACTTCCATTCTTCGATATTCCTCATAAAACAATTCACTAGCAGTTAAGAAACAAACCTTAGCATTGCTGTCAATTTGCTTTATCTTTTGATACAAGTCCAGACCATTCATCTCAGGCATTCTAATATCAAGCAGTAACAGATCGTATAATCCCACTTTAAAATTAGATAGTGCTAATATGGGATCTGTATATGCATCCACCAAAAATCCAGTATTTTTTAAAACTATTCTTACAAGGCTAACTATGTCATACTCATCATCTACCAACAAAATTCTCTTATTTTTCTCATATTTGTCGTTGATCGTTGATTACTTTCGCCTCTTCCTGCTCTTCTGTTCTCAGTTCGGTCGTGGTCTCAGACACAATTGGCAGGGTGAAGTAAAAAGTGGCACCTCGTAATTGTCTATTCAAATCAAACCCAAACTCATTATTAATATCATTATTTCGAGCCCACATTCTACCACTATGTGCTTCAATTATGCTTTTTGATATATACAACCCAAGTCCTGTTCCACGATATGATTTTGTAGCAAACTTTGTGAACAATCTTGGCATCAATTCAGGATCAATACCAGAACCTGTGTCTTTTACAGAGATCACCACTTCTTCTGCTGATGCTCCTCCTCCTACTCCTTCTTCTTCTCCTCTGCCATTATCGCTTTCTATATCTTTTCTCCTTATAGTAGTGGTAACAGTGATGGTACCTTCCTTTGTGAACTTTATAGCATTATCTAGCAGGTTGGAAATAACCTGTCGCAGTCTACGTCTATCTGCTTCTACTA
>DATAAU010000161.1:0-4496 GCA_036259955.1 Nitrososphaera sp.
ATAACGACTTTAGTCTCCAATGATCGGAGAAACAATCGCAAACTTTGACTCTTACGCCATGGTTGCCGTAGGGTTGTTCATTGCAGGCTTATTTGCAGTGATGGTTTATGAAAGATCAAGCGCAAAAGCAAAACGGGAGCAACAACAGCAGCACACCGGGACAGCTGCAGACACTGAAAAGTGACAACAATGATCCTCACCGCCATACTAGAGAAGAAGATGCGATAATAAACAAATTCCGAAAAGAAGGATTTTCGTCTCTAACTACAATACAGCGCAAGGTATTGCCAATAATTTCAAGGAAGATAAACTGTCTGCTGGTCGCTCCTACAGGCTCTGGCAAGACCGAAGCAGCAGTCCTGCCTGTATTTACTATGCTTGCCCGCCAAGAGCATACCATCGGAACAATTAGAGCAATATACATCACGCCTCTGCGTGCACTCAATAATGATGTCCTTCGTCGTATTGTACACTATGCGCATTCAGAAGGCTTAAGAGTTGAAATTCGGCACGGCGATACCACTGCTCTGGCTAGGAAAAAGATAGTAGAAAACCCCCCAGATGTGCTGATAACAACACCTGAATCCCTTGGAATAATTCTAACAAATGATAAGATGCTGGCTGCACTAAAGGGTTTGCAATGGGTAATAGTAGACGAGGTTCATGAGCTGGTCGCCAATGAGCGTGGCGCTCATCTTTCCATAAGCCTCGAGAGACTACAAGCCATTTCATTACAGCCAATAACGAGAATCGGGCTTTCAGCCACTGTAGGAAATCTAAAGCAGACAGCCCAGTTTGTTTGCGGCGCCGATAGACACAGTGCAGTACTTGTTGACCCTGCAAGTCGCGGCTATGACATTGATGTCAGGTTTGTAAATGGATCACTCAACAATGTCGCTCATTTTGTTACAGAATATATCAAGACCAATGACATTAAGGGAACGATCCTATTTTTCACAAACACGCGAGATGAGGCAGAATATCTCGGTACCATCCTGAAGAATCAGAGTGATATCAAAGTGGATGTTCATCATGGCTCCCTTTCAAAGGAGATGCGCGAAGAAACAGAGCACACACTCCGGTCTGGCATGGCAGGTATAGTTGTTTGCACAAGCTCGCTTGAGTTGGGCCTTGACATTGGTTCTGTGGATCTTGTTATCCACTATGGATCTCCTCGGCAAGTTTCAAAATTGATGCAAAGAATTGGGAGGAGTAGGCACAACCAAAGAAGCTTTGCAAAGGGACTGATTGTTACTAACAACCCTGATGATGAGATAGAGTCGCTTGCGATAATTCGCCGCATGAAAAAAGGTTCCATTGAAGAGCAAAAGATACACGAAGGAGCACTTGATGTTATGGCCCACCATCTAGTTGGACTTGTAATGCAGACTCGAGATCCAGTTAACGTAGATGATGCATATGAGATTGTGACTCGAGCTTATCCATTCAGAAACATCTGCCTCTTTGATGTTGAAAGCTGCCTTGACATACTAGCCGGGCACAATGTCATCAAGTACGAGCGCGAAGCCCGTACGTATGTCCGCAAGATAAAGGCCTACAAATACTACTTCGAGAATGTCTCGATGATACCCTACGTGCTGAAGTTTGAGGTCATTGATTCCATAAGCAAGCGTAGAATAGGCACCCTTGACCAGCAGTTCGTTGGCGATTATGGTGAAAAAGGCAATGTGTTTGTACTCAAGGGGTCCCAGTGGCGTATATTGTCTGTAGATGAAGCGCGTTTAGTCGTAAACGTCGAACCTCTTCGTGGGGCTGCAATTAACATTCCATATTGGGTTGGTGAAATGATCCCAGTTGATTTCAAGACTGCAGAAGAAGTTGGAGTTGTACGCAATCAGGCGGCAAATGGTAGGATTAAGCTATCAACACCCATAATGGAAAACACCCTGAAGATGCTTGAGGTGATACCTGATTCAAAGAATATTGTAGTTGAAAGTTATGCCTCGCGCAACTTGCTTGTAATGCACTGCGCATTGGGGTCAAAGGTGAACAATACCATTGCATCTCTTTTGTCAACGATATTGTCATCACAGATAGGATACATTGTGGAATCACGGTCAGATGCCTATAGGATCATGTTTACATCAACTGCAAGAATAACTCAAGGGAGGATTGAATCGGCTTTAAGAGATGTCTATGACCTCGAGCCTGTCCTAATTGCTGCGCTGACTGGTACGCATAACATCAATTGGAAGGTATGGATGGTCGCCAAAAGGTTTGGCATGATAAGCAAGGAAGCGGTATATGATAAAAAAGTAGCACGAATGATCTATGACAGATATTCGAAGACACCTGTAAGCGCAGAATCTATACGCGAACTTATACATGATAAATATGATACACAGCAAACTCAGCAGGTGCTTGACGGTATAAAGCAAGGCAAGATCATGATCCATTGGCTTGAAGTGAATGAATTTTCAGATCTTGCAAAGCCGATAATAGAACATTCAGCAAAGATGGCTGGAGCCATGCCTCTGAGCATTGAGAAGGGAGTTATAGAGCTTGTTAAAGAACGGCTCGAAAAAACAAAGCATCGGCTTGTTTGTATCCGCTGTGGTAAGTGGGAGCGCGTAATGGAAACTAAGGATGTGCCCGAAGAAATATCGTGTCCCAACTGCCGATCCCGCCTTGTTAGTGCCACATTCTGGTCAGATGACGAGATGTCAAGGATAATTCAGAATCGCCTTGCAGGTGGTAAGCTTACTCCCGAGCAGAATCATAAGTTTGAACGTGCATGGAAAGTAGCGTCGCTTGTAAACAACTTTGGTAGGACTGCGTTAATAGTGCTATCTGGCCACGGTGTTGGTGCAGATACTGCAGCACGGATACTGCGTAACTATGTCGACGAGGAACACGTATATCGCAGTATCTATGAAGCAGAAAAACAGTATGTTATCACGCGGGGTTTTTGGAGTGACTAGTTAAATGAACACTGACTGTGCTAATAATAGCAGTTATTCATGATTCATTTCTCTAAATAGAAACCCTCTATATGGATGCCCACTAGGAAATCGGCTCATTGTTCTTTGTTCTTTCCCAAATATCTGCAACCACCTCAAGCAAGGTTTGTTCTATGGAGCCGTTGAATCTCGTTTGCCATAATCTAGCAACGTATTCGCCAGCGGTAGTTTTATTCTCTAGGCGCTTTTCGAGTATGCCCAGAAAATCTGGTTTGATTCCTAGATCGGAAATGCCCTCTCGAGCATATGCAAGCTGACTCCTGACCGTTTCAATAATGTTGAAATGTGTCTTAGCATTAAAGCCTGATCTTACAACAGCCTGTCTCTCCTCTCTAATAGCTGATAACGGACGCAACTCTCTTTCTTCGTGAATGGCCTTATGCAAATAACCAGTGAAAAACTCTATCATTGCCATCATGGTCTTTGGGGTGGGTTGTACAGACATCACTCTTGTCTCAACTCTGTAAAAGCCAGCATTGATTCTAATACGGGCGTCATCATGACGCTCTTTTACCATTTCAAAGTAATCCTTTGCTATTACTGGTTTTCTTGAAATAATGTAATCGATGTAATCTTCTACTCCGCTGAGGTAGCGAGATATACTTGGGAAGCCTGAATTTTGCTGCTCCGATTGATCGTAGAGATAAAGTCTTGGCTCATGAAGTGAAAAGACCCTGCCAGCGAAAAGCCTGCTATTTGCTCCAAGCAATATTACAGATGGGATTAAATTCAGAATGTGGTTGAACATTTGCGCTGTAAAGTTGGGGTTTTTTCCTTGCAAATGAAGATGGAAGCCTTGAATGGCAGATGCAACATGAAGTGCCTTGAGCTTTTGCCCGTCAATTTCCACGTCTGGAATTTTACTCTGCCACCTCGCGAGCCGTAGGTAGCGCGGTTTCTTTGTGATGAGATTGTCCTTTAAAATGTAAGGCGATGGGTTCGATCCTAAGAATACAGGGAATACATTATTTTTGTATACTTTGTTGACAATTTGGTTAAGGTGCTCTATGAACTCTTCAAACTGTAAATTCAGCTGTGCAAGACGTTCAAATGAAACCGGCTCTGTTCTGTATTCAAGCTGGCATATGCCATATTCAAAATCGATATCATGATATTGCCGTAGGAGGTCGATTACAGGTTTTGCATCAACTGGCGTCCCTCTACTGTCTATAAGACATATCTCGATCTCAACTCCTACCTTGAAGTTCTCATCAATTCTTGCAGCGTGGTTACGTACTCGTGCCTTGAGTCTCTCTGCCTGGTTTATGATGTTACTACTTGCATCTGATGTGATAAGCACCATAACAGAAGTTACCTGATTCCTTAATTGGATTTCTAGCTCAGCTTAGTGATTGATGAATAAGGTCGAAGAGTTAATTCTGCTTTGCCTTCGCGACCTGCTCCTGCAGTGACACCTGCTAGTCTTATCCTGTCGCCTACATTCAGCTTGTTGACGCCCGCACTCTGGTTACGCCATCCAACTAACCTAATCTCCCCTGTATCGTCACCAAGCAG
>DATAAU010000162.1:0-12183 GCA_036259955.1 Nitrososphaera sp.
TTCTCCGAATCCCTCCGCAAATCAATAAAGGGTCGAGGATTCTTGAACTATTACATTTGGTTGCTCTGATCATCAGCTGAGCGCTTTGGCTGTGTTTTTTCACTTCCTTATCGAGTCTTTCAATCTACAGTTGTATAACCAATAGCATCTCGCTTATTCTTAAAGGATAAGAGATAATGAATAATTGTTCAGCTATTCATTTGGAACCTCTAGCTCCTCTTTGTTCTAGAGAATTTTGGAGCAGTTGCATTATAACATCTTTAGTCAATCCATATAAGGACAGATTGTATAAATGATAATGCTCCTATACTTGTCCACGCCATGAGACAATATCTTGTGCAACCCTGTAATGGCTGGACATATGAGAGAAAGAAAAGGATGCATATACCAACAAGTCACACCTACCCTAGCTAGCCTGAAAGCCTATCACCGGTCAGTAGGGCTAGCTTGTTTCTTAACTTACTATTAAAATTGCAAGACTGGACGTTCTACTTTTTTGATACGAGAGGCATCAACTATAGAGTATCTTGTTCTATACAACATCCATCTTCCAAATGTTGCAGACTTCTATGAACTGAACTTACATTATATACTTTGGACGCAGATCCCAAATACAAAATAAAGATCATCCTCCCAAACCTTATGAGAGTAACAACGATTCTAGAGATAAAAGTACGGCATATAGACAGCTTGAGTATCTGGTTCTCACAAAGAAAGTTACGATGAACTGCTAAAGTGAATATGGAGCCCTCTCTCTGTGTGTGACGATGGCAGCAGCATTCCTGCTAATTGTGCGGAGTGAAACTTTTTCATATGGTAGTTAAACAGAACAAAGCCTATCTTATCCTTCCACACAAATAGACAAAGGGCAAAAGCAGCCGTTTATTGTAGAAACGATGTGCATTCTTTCCGTAAGTTATTATAATTTACGTTAAATATCACCAACAAGAACAACCCCAATCTTATTGATTACTCGAATGTCGCAAGGTTTATTCCGACAAAAGTTATTCGTAAATGGGAGAATGCGACTGGGTGCTGCGACCTCCAACTACCCTTGACTTGTTGCGTGACGTCATATCCTTTTTTGGATTTCTCCTAAGCTTGAATGCACCTTCCCTTCTATTCTTTTTGTCAATAGATGATGAGGGATACCTGCTATCATTTTGATTATCTATTTTTTTCAGCCCAATGCTGTTGTTGTTATCTACAAATGTATAATCTTCAAATTTCTTATGATCGCCTTTCTTTATGATCTTGATCTCCTTTCCCATTTCCTATTTTTCAAACTCCTTTGTGCTTCAGGGTCCATTCATATACATACACAACCTACGCAACCTTGTGGTACACTTAACAACGAACACAAAGAGAGTCAGACAGTCATAGCAAAATTTTAAGCCACGAGAACAAAAAATGCTACATTCGCTGTCAAGCACTACAAAATGCGAAATTAAATTATGTAGTACCGCAAACGAACGAAGTAGACACTATCCCATCGTAAAGAATGGAGGCGATTTAAAGTTTGTGTTCTCCGTGTGAGTGGACACTTCTCAAGGAAGTAAAGTAGTGTTGTATCCAATGTTTCTAAAAGGTTAGAAGTTGGAAATCTACTACAACCGCGACTGGTAACAGCAACAAGCTCAATAGAGAAAGAGAAAGCCTACAGCAGTCATCTAAAAAACCTCTCTTCTTCATGCCCTTATCTCGTAAGTCTCATTTGGCAAATTTATGAATCCTTTTCGAGGTAACTGATGATATCACATAGGATTGGCAGACCTTGGCCCTATCAGGTAGGCAGGAACAATACTTTCATTTCGAATTGCAGTGGAAATGAAACGAGACGATTGGAAGCCATTCCTTAGTGCTTTGGATAAATTGGTGCGAAAATTTGCTTTTATTTATCTTCATGTATATCCAATATACAGTGAACCACACAGCTACCGGCTCGTCTCCATTACCTTCGCTTTTTCCATTTATTCCAAGCGGAGAGAATCAGTTTGCAGACATTGTGGTAATGGATTTGGCAATCATCATGTTAGTTGCTGCTGCAATGATTGTCATAGCATTTAAACTAAAACAGCCAATGGTTATAGGGTATATTTTTGCAGGTATGGTTATAGGCCCATACACGCCACCGTTCACTTTAGTTAGCAGTCTTGAAACAATCAACGTTCTTGCAGAGGTTGGCATCATAATGCTTCTATTTGTGGTTGGTACTGAGTTTCCAATAGCCAAACTCAGAGCTGTTGGTCGCATATCTTTAGTAGTAGCATTGGCCGAGGCCCTTGGAACCCTAACGATAGTGTTCTTTATCTCTCAATACCTTGGATTCTCATTCTTTGATTCAATGTTTCTTGCACTTGCTTTGTCTATTACCAGCACCGTAGTTACAGTAAGAGTGCTAGAGGAACTAGGTTTGATACATGATAAATCCTCCCTCTTAATACTTGGGATATCAATTGTTGAGGATATCCTTGCAATCAGCATTTTGGCAATTCTTCAATCGGTAGCGGCCGCTGACGCTAGCGGCAATGGTTTTTCCATAGTGAGTATTACCATATCTATTTGTGTCGTAGGTGCCTTCATAGGAAGCATTCTCGTAATTGGTTCAAAATACATGCCATCAATAATAGACAAGGTCGGAAGAACTAACGATTATGCTCTATTGCTGCTAGTAATTCTAGCTCTTGCCTTTGGATTGTCTTTTGTAGCTCAAGGGTTGGGTTTGTCTGTCGCTACTGGCGCTTTTCTTGCAGGAGTATTGGTTGCAGAATCCAAAAGTGCGTCAGTTGCCAAAATTATAACAATTCCTCTAAGGGATATGTTTGGCGCCATATTCTTTATCTCAATAGGTGCTCTTATGGATATCTCGTTAATACCAATCTTTATAGTTCCAGCTGCGATTCTCATTCTTGCTTCCTTTGCCGCTAAATTCTTGATAGTTACGGGTATTCTTGTGAATACCAAAATTGATAATAATACTGCACTTCGGACAGGATTGGGAATGGCATCTGCAAAGGGAGAGCTATCTCTCGTTGTTGTAAAGGGAGGTCAAGACGTAGGAGCTATCACAAATTCGATTTTACCAATACTTGGAGTAGTAACTATTGTTACTACCTTCATTACACCATTCATCATCAGGTTTGGTGCCAAATTAAACCTCACAGAGCCCACGGAGGAAGGGGCCTCCTCTTCTCAAATACCTCCGCAAAAATAGATTAGATGATTTCTTTCAGATTGCCTAGGTGCATTTTTCCCATCCATGATATAGAAGATATAGAGATACCTTAGTTAAATGGAGAACACTATCTTATCCTTCAGGATGAATAGATCAATCACTAGGTCGGGGATCATGCAAAAGAAGACGTGGTCTTGCCATCAACCAAATAATAACTGTAGCATTCTCCTGATGTGTATGTGACTAGCTACTATAAGCAGAATGGCTAACTGCTTGGCACTTTACCGTACTGCAGACCTCCTGTGCACACTCTTTATGCAAGATAACCACATCAATACCTACCTTATTAGACAGAATAAAAAAGCAGGGTCTAGCAAGATGCAATAAGAAATGCCGAAATCCATACAAAGTTGCGTGTTAATTTCATCATCTCCATGCTTTGCATCAAGGCTATCGCTGGACCTTAATGTACCTGTATCTAAAAAAGAGATTGGCGGCATTACATTATTGCCAATGATGTAGGACAGGTTTGGATGGATTAATACCGCTTGCATATTGTTGTAAGTCAGCCCCCTGTGTATAATAGCTGTATTTTTTGATTATTCGATCTACAGGCTCAAGATAGCCTGCAAGTTCTCGATTTAGCCTCAGGACTTCGAGGCCTCTTGGAGTTATAACATAGGTATGATTGCGCAGATCATATTCTATCAGACCCTTCTGCAGCAAGAAATCGCAATAATAACCAACTCGCTTATAATTTAGCATCAATGTCTGCATTAATCTGGTCTTTGTTAATGGCCTGTTTTGCAGTGCTTGCAGAATTAAAGTCAGGATAGAAAATGGACCACGCTGATTCATATCATCTAGGAAGCGGTGTCAGATAGACAATAAAAGTCTTATAAACCGTAGTTCTAGAATAAGCTTCGAGATTGGTGGTCAACACGCGCAAAAAATTGCTGATGCATGCTGGTGAGGACGTTTTAGGTGGCCGGGGGCAAATAGACAGACAGGACAGAAATGAGTACCAAGCCGTGCTTGTAGAGATATACTTATGCCTTAATGGATTGACTGAGGCTTTTGCCCAATGGTATAATATTGGGAGGGGGTCATATTATGCACATAGTTTATGCATTGTCAGTCAGTAAGCAAAGAACCAGGTTCTGTTAGAATATCTGAATAAAAAGAGAGAAATAATATGAAAAGATGGCGAAAATTTGTATGGTGTCGAAAGAAAAGACTAATCGGTGAAGGAGTGTCTATAAGAATTCCTCTAAAGATTAAAGGCAATTAGGGATACCACTTTGCTTAAGGCAGTTGAGATAATATTCTTTGGCGTCTTTGTATTCAAACAGACGGCTCAGGAGTCGATTGCTCAAATTATTGATGCAATAAACGGCTTCATAAACAACCCTCTCTTTGCAGATTATGGCAGAATAGGCTTGTTTTTAAACGGAGTCTTCTCAACTTTTATCCCCTTTCCCCCAGAGGTTACCGCCATAAGCCTGGTATTTGCAGGTATCTCAAGAATTGAAATACTGATAATACTAGTAACAAGTTGGATTATTGGAGCCGCTCTAGGCTATTACGCTGGCTTATACGGAAAAAAGATAATAGCAATATTCAAAGCTAGACAAAAGGAAACTGAAAAGCCTGAAGAAAAGGAGTGGGCGGATAGTAGTGATAATAACAAGCCATTATCAGAATATGACCATAGTATCCATAATGACACTACTAACCACGTTCATCCTCATAAAATGAACAATGAGAGGAAACATGGGCGATACCGTCAACTTTTGGAACGATACGGTTGGGCAATAATCTTTGTATCTCCATGGATTCCGGTTTTGGGGGACATAATTCCTATTATTGCGGGAGCAAAAAGATATGATTTGAAGAAATTTATGATAGCGATAGCGGCCGGCAAGATAGTTAGAGCAATGGCCATGATATTTTTGGGAAGCTACCTAGCATCAATTTCTCCCCCTCCCTGGATTTGATTATAAAAAATAAATAATTCTTGGTTTGTTACCTGTTTGCCCAAATATGCAGTAAGCTGTTCCGTGGATTAGAGGATCGTGTCAGTAGATGAAGCATACACCAGTCATCTGATGAGGTGAAATTAGGATCACAATTACAGGATCAAATAATGATTGCATGTGCATAGTCTGAAATTAGATACAAAAGTTTTCACAGCAGGTTACCTCGATATCAACTGGAAAAATAGTGGGGTCGGCCGGATTCGAACCAGCGGCCTCCAGCGCCCAAGGCTGGCATCATACCAAGCTAGACAACGACCCCATTATCTGACAAAAGCTTCCCTGTCGGAGTGCAATTTTAATCTAATGAATAAGATAGGGGTTGTTAGGGTTAACCAGAAAAACCCATATTATCATCAAGGTTATGAAGATACATAATAAGGTGGTAGACGCCGTGCTAGTTTTTCCCCATCAACACTTGATTCTTCTATTACTTCCTCATCTAAAAGAGAGGTGGATGAATTTCAAGCTATGAGCATCCCCCATCTTGTACCTTCAGTCTCTCTCTATAGTGAGATGAACTAGAGCTGTTGGTAATAATACTATCTTCATAAAGAGACCATACGAAAGATGTTAGAACTACAGGGTTCCTATTAGAAATTACTACGTAACTTTAGATGGCTTTTTTGGATAGAGCAGGAGCTAAATGAGAAACTTCTAAGCAATGTAGAATGAAAATCTAAAGAGACTCTTAAGTATCTGGTTGTAGTTTGACTCTCAAATTGTAAGATAAAACGGCAGTAGATGTTGAAGGGACAGAGGGCTTGACAGGAATGGAACTGCTGCCATTGATTGAAGGATTGTTTGGCAGATTCAGCGCTGAAGCGGAGAAAACTAAACTAGAGTTATATCCATTGGTCTATCCAAGCAAACACATTTCTTTTTCCTTCAGTATTGTGTTACTTTGTTCTCTTTTAACTCAATCCCAGAATAAATGCATCCTTCAGAGCTTCTGAAAGTTCAAACAAAGACAAGAAGTGTGGTCCTCTTGAAAACAGTAGATTACAAGGCTCGCCTTTCCCGCTTTCATATAATGAGTGTACCGTTGGTGATGATGGCCCATCATCAATCTCTGGTATATCGCCTACGATCACGAATTGTTCTCCGGTTTTTTATTTCATAAGAAATGCCTTTCTCTAACCTGTCATATTCGTTGAACAGTGTAGTTGCAAAGTTCCTAATAGTCAATTTGTTT
The DNA here is from genome assembly GCA_036259955.1 of Nitrososphaera sp. GTDB lineage: Archaea > Thermoproteota > Nitrososphaeria > Nitrososphaerales > Nitrososphaeraceae > Nitrososphaera. Next base: position 6,407 of record DATAAU010000162.1, read on the forward strand.
AAATCGATGCTTTTGCTCATCTTCTGAATCTAGAAATGACTAATTGAAAAAATACTACCCATAAATCTGGCCATAAAAGGTCGACCAGTCTTTCATTTTTGCATTTGAACTTTTCTGTCGACGCTCTTTGTGTAATGGGCGACTATCCTAACGGCAAGGTACCGCCCTTCTCAAAATAGAGGCATCAGAACTGCCGGCCCATATTAGAAATATTACACCAGGTGTTGCATAATAATAGCTTCACAGCCTGGCCAATATATGCGGCGAAAAGTTAAGTTTGATAAAACAGCCTAATACTTCTTACTATGTTGGGAGTAGGGTGTTCAATTTGGACTCTTGAAAGATGTTTGCAAATATCTCTTATAGAGAATGACAAGAAAGAATGAGATGAATCTTTTAAAAGATAAGAGATGCAACTACCTTTCATCATATGTGGTGGATAGTAGGAGCACTTCTGTTCTGGTGGCTCTTCGACAAGAAATAGCAGAAGGAAAGAGGCTAGAAAGGAATTAGGTAAGAACCTAAAACCTGAAGAGACTGCCGTATTCACGACGGTATCTGATGGCAGTTGGAAAACAGCCGAAGTGGTCTTGGCTTGCAACTACCTTATAGGGTACGGATAATATCAATACTTGTTTGCAGAAACTCTATGTCGGATGCTCTGGTTGGTCCTATGAGGGATGGCTTGGACACTTTTACCCGTCAAATCTGGATCGTAAGGATTTTCTGAAATACTATAGTCAGGTTTTTGATTTTGTCGAGATTGACTCCTCTTTTTATAATCCACCTAATGTGTTTATGACAAAAAGATGGTCTTCATTAACTCCAGACAACTTTAGGTTTACAGCTAAATTTCCCCGTTCAATTACACACGAAAAACGACTTGCTGTTGCTGCTGCTGACTCGGAGAAGGACCTTCACTATTTCTTCGATGTCATGCGGCCGTTACGTGCAAAACTGCTAGCACTATTGCTGCAATTACCACCGTCACTGACTGCAAAGGAGGGCTTGAAGAAACTGGAAACATTAGTCCAGATCCTTGACCCAGAGTTTAGATATGCAATTGAAGTGAGGCACGAATCATGGTTTGACGAGAGTGTCTATAAGATTCTCTTGAAAAATGATATTTGTCTGGCTTGGAGCCAACTAGATGCTATCCAGACACCTGCTGAATTAACTTCAGACTTTCTTTACCTGCGGTTTATCGGTGACAGGAGCATCGATGAGAGAGACTTTGGCAAAATACAAAAAGACCGAACAAAAGAGCTGAAAATGTGGTCAGACTCTGTCGATAGAGCCAAAGACAAAGCAAAGCTTGCAATTGTAGCAGCTAACAACCACTATGCAGGCTTTGGTCCTGCAACTGCCAACTCATTTAGAAAGATGTTTGGACTGAATGAAGCTGTATGGGAAGAAATGAAACAGAAAAGATTGTGAGGTGTTTGGACGGATTAAAAATAGAAAAAGTGAAGTATACTGCTCTCTCTTTTTCTAACAGAGGACTCATAATCCTATTCTGTAGTTTCTTCGGGGAAGGGCCAACAGACCGGAATGCACACTTCCGCTCTAGGTAAGAGGCATTCAGGAGGTTGAAGAGACAGTGTCAAATCTTCGCTGCTGGGTGTTTCTGGTATTGGTATCTGCGGCAGGTCATGTAGTTCAAAGTCTATAATAATCTGCTGAGCAAATGCTGTACTGTTGCTCCAGAAGAACGAACAGCAACAATACTTGCTGCAACAAAAGTCAGTAGGATAGATAATTTTGTTGCAGCCTTGATTTCTTTTTATTAGTGTGTCTTTATTATGAGCGCTTAACTTTTAATAGTTCATACAATTCAAGGTCCTTTTCTTTCAATGTGTGTCTGGTGTCATTGGCTGGATTCTATCTCTCAGGACTTCATTTAGCCTGCTTCTAATCATATCATTCTTTCGATTAATCTAATGAATAAACTGGAAATAGTTCTTCTTTCTGACTCTATTCGGCTTGCCAATAATTGGTATCTGCTGGCCACAGTTCTTGCAACAGTTGTTAGCGTCAAGGTTCCATGTGTCAATGCTAAAGCCGTAGCGTCCTATGACCACAGTCCTGCATTCTGGACAATAGGTATCTTCCAAAGGATGGCCTGGAACATTTCCAAGGTAGGCATACTTCAAACCCTCCTGCTTTGCGACTTCATAGTGCTTTTCAAGCGTTTCAACAGGTGTGTTGTCAAAATCCATCATCTTGTAGTCAGGATGGAATCGCAGAAAGTGTATTGGTGTATCAGGCCCGAGTTCATCATGCACGAATCTGCAAAGCTTTCTTGCTGTGTCTAAGTCATCACCCACTTTTGGCACTATGAGGTCAGTGATCTCGACATGGATCTTTGTCTTGTTTCGGATTTCCTTGAGTGTCTGATAGATTGGGTCAGCACTTGGTATGCCGATATATCGTCTGACAAACTCTTGCTTACCGCTTCCCTTAAAGTCGACTGTGATGCAGTCAAGGAATTGACTCATCATATTAACAGATTCAGGGGTATCATAACCATTTGAAACAAAGATATTGAATATTCCGCGCTTATGCGCTTCTATACCACAGTCCCTTGCAAACTCTATGAAAATCGAGGGCTCATTGTATGTGTAGGCTATGCCATGAGCACCATAGTAAGCAGCATTCTCTACGACCTGTTCCGGTGTCATTTCAGTTCCTTCCACCTTGCGCCTCTGAGAGATATCATAGTTCTGGCAATATTGACAAAGCCAGTTACAACCAGTAGTAGAAATTGAGAATATGTCAGTGCCAGGCCTGTAGTGGGTTACAGGTTTTTTCTCTATTGGATCTATCTGACCGGCAATCACTCTCCCATAGACGAACAATCGCAACTTATCGTTTACAACTCCCCTAATTCCACAGAGGCCGATCCTACCTTCGGGTATCTCACACAGCCTTGCACATGCTGTGCACTTTACCCTACCATTAGGTAATCTTGTATATAGCTCGGCATCTTTTCCAGGTAAACTCGTCTGCACTGCACAAAATATTGCGCATTTTAATCTTATAAACCATCGTTAGACGCCGTAACTGGAAAACAATCACATACATGTGATGACTATCATGGAGCAGCAGCAATGCGTACCAATTCTATGTAGTTTGACCTACCTTTAATTTCATGTGGTTCTGTAAATACGTGCTTGCCCCATGACACCATAATATCCGCATACACCTTTTGGGTACCAGAAAGGAAGTCGCTACCCTTGAGTTCAATGACCTTGTTAACATCAAACAGAAGGGATTTAGCCTCCTCTTCAGTTAATGGGTAAAATGGCGCGTCATCCTTTACTATCGAAACCCATATCCGATATGGTATTTTTGGGTTGCGTGTCCAGAAGAGTGCAGCTTTTCTTACAAGCTTGATTAGCGCTATTCTTCTTCTACCAGATTTTAGATCAATCTGAATCTTCATAAGAAAACCCTTGTCATGCTTGTTGTATGCTCGCTCCCAATTCTTTTGGGAGAAGGAGTCCCTTATGTCTCCTTGAATCCTGAAACTCAGGTTAAGAGTCAGGGGTTGATCAGGTCTGACGCTTTCCTGGGATTTGTCAAGTGTAGCGCTGTCAATGAAACTGTCTGCCATTAGGCAGAAAAGTATCATTTATATCTTCAATAAGTAGTTGTTGTCAGTATAACGCATATGTTTGTAGAAATTGCAGATGTCAAAGATAATGAAGTTGAGTTAAAAATACGTGAAGAAGATATCTCCATTTTGTACATCCTTCAACACGAATTACTGAAGGAAAAAAGCATCGACTTTGCAGGCGTTATCCAGAAGCATCCGCTTACAAAGGAATATCAGTTGAGAGTGGCTACAAAGAGAAAAGACCCAATGGAGGTTATACAGGACGCGTCAACTTCTGCGCAAGAATACTCTAAAGAGCTTCTCAGCATGGTCAAGTCTGCCATTAAAAGATAGCGAGGTTCCCATACTCTATGCGTTTTTGTCCTAAATGCGAAACCCGCTTGAGACCTCCACCCGGAGATGAGGAGAGCATGGCGTGTCCAAAATGTGGGTTTAAGACTAAAAGGATTGAAGATGAGGGTAGAAAAGAAGTAGACATCAAAGCCAATCAGGATGTTTCTCTCAAAGTCATGGAGGGCGACAGTGTTGAGACACTTCCAACTACTACGATAGACTGCCCACAGTGCAAGAATGGGACTGCCTATTGGTGGATGCTCCAGACTAGATCTGCGGATGAAGCAACCACCCAATTTTATAGATGCACTGAGTGTAATCACACTTGGCGCAACTACGCATAGTGGACCGCGATTCTCGATATCTACCACCCCAATATCTTTTTCCACATTATTACCTGCCCTTATGCAGGAATATGCAGTCAGAAGATAGAGATCAGTATTTCTTATAGAGCAAGTAGGATTAGGATGGTCTAGAATAATTTCAGACGATTCCATACATTGGAGTCTGATCACAATTACGTGCATGATATCTGAGAAATGAGGGAGTGGAAACTCGAATTTCTTCATAGTGAAGAATTGCTTGCGAGGGATACAATTAAGCAGCAGAAGTATCATTAGTGATAGAACATCTTCTAATGCATAGTCGCCTTTTTCAGAATAGATACATCATTTCTTGCAATACAAGAATTTCACCTATAGGTGTCAGTACAAGCATAGAGCAATGTTTAAAATCCGAATTGCCCTGCCAAATAGATGAATTTGGTTTTTATAGCTAAGAGCAAATCACCAGAAGAATGGAAGGGGGTGGCCTCTGCAATCTCGACCCTTGTAGACGAGGCTACTTTTGAAGCTTCGGCAGAAGGCATATCGTTCAGAGGCATGGATCCCTCACACATTGCGCTTATAGATATTCATTGGCCCAATCACGCATTTGAAAAGTATGAGTGCGATAGCTTGGTAAAATTCGGAATTAGAGTCGACGAATTTTCAAAGCTGATAAAGAGGGCAGACAAGAAAGACGCAGTTGAGATAAGTATTGGAGATGATAGCATGCTACATCTAAAGATGTCAAATAGTTACAAACGAGAATATAAGAGCCGACTAATAGAGAGCTCGGCAAGTTCTACGCCGCTTCCAAAGCTTAACTTTAACTCCAAAGCTGTATTCACAGCCGCTGCGTTTGACAAAGTATTGTCTGATGTTCAAGTAGTGTCTGAATACATCTCTATTGAGTCAAAATCAGGCAGTATAACTTTTTCTGGTAGGGGAGACTCCGGCGAAGCTGACATTATTCTGGAAGCAGGCAACGAAGGGCTTGAGGAACTCGATGCCAAGGAAGAAAGCAAGGCTACATATAGCATTGACTATTTATCTAAAATTACCAAGGCGGTTGTCTCAATGGGTGGCTCAGTGACAGCAGAATATTCAAGCAAAATGCCACTCAGGCTTGAGTTCAAGATAGCAAATGTGGGGAGGATCCATTTCTATCTAGCACCGAGGGTTCAGGATTAGACCGCATATGCGCTTGGTTATGAAGTTTGGAGGAACTGCGGTAGACTCTCCAGACAAAGTAAGACACATCGCACAATTGGTACAATCTCACAAAAAAGGCAACGAAGTAGTGTGTGTGGTTTCTGCAGTTCGAGGCATGACTGATGGCCTACTATCCATAACAGACAGTGTCAGGCGAGGAGATAAGACATCATTAGATGACTTCGTCAAAAGGTGTGCTGATATTCACATGCAAATTGTACAAGGTGCGATTTCAGACAAAGAGCTGAAAAATGAGGCTCTCGCCACAGTCAAAAATATAATCAACGAAC
>DATAAU010000163.1:0-2673 GCA_036259955.1 Nitrososphaera sp.
TATAGAAAAAGCATTTTAGTCGCAATTACTACAAATAGCCAACCAAGAATGGAGGAAGATCTATATCCAGCATCTAAACGAAATGCAAGAATGAAAGGTGCTGATCGCATAACTGAGATTCTTTCCAAACTTGGAATGCCAGGACCAAAAGGTGGAGGAGTTCAAGCATTTTGCATACATTACCATAGATTCGGGCCAATTGCTCACTTATTTAGTAAAGCTCCGACTGCAGAATCCTTCAATCCCACGTCAAGAATCATATCGCGATGAGATTCTCTGTTTGCAATTAAGATACTGGCCAATGCTACTGCTATTACTCTTCTGCTACTTCTATGACGTATCCTTATCTCAAAGTCTGACGCCGAAAGAGCCATGTCGCAACTGGTATGGAAACAATGATAATGCCTACACACCATGCGAATCCCAGCCAGCCGGAATCGCCTATTGGTGAGCCAACAAGCCAGCCACGGATTGCCTCGATGACATGCGTAAGAGGCTGATTTTCAGCAAAGAACCGTAGCGCCTCAGGCATAGTATCAGTTGGCACAAATGCGCTGCTGACAAATGTTAATGGAAAAATGATGATGAAACCGGTCCATTGTGCAGCCTCCATGCTTTTGACTAGAAGACCCATGATAGCTGATAACCAAGAGATGGCAAGTGAAAAGAGGATTGCAAGCGCCAGCACCAGCAGCCACTCTACAGGGCCTGCAACCGGTTGAAAGCCTAGAAGAAAGCTTACACCAAGCACAATTAAACCTGAGATTGTATTACGGAATAGATCTGCTCCCACATGACCGACTAGGAGAGCTGAACGTGCCATGGGCAGTGAGCGAAACCGATCAACAATGCCTCGTTGTAGGTCAATCGCTAAATTCAGTGTTGTATAGTTTGCGCCAAAGGCTAGCATTTGCACCAGGATGCCGGCTACAAGATAGTTTACATAACTTAAGTCGCCTGTATCTATCGCACCACCAAAAACATAGCGAAAAAGAAGGAAAAACATGATTGGAAAGAGTGCGACAGCGAAGAGTTGATCGAGGTTTCTGGTAATATGCTTGATGCTGCGCTTAGCCAATACCCATGAGTCGCTAAGTGTCCAAAAGAACTTTGAGTGCTTTTCCGTCTGAACATTGTTGGCAGTAAGGAAGAAAGAAGAAGGTCTGGTCATTACTTATTTAGACCTCCACCACTTTTTTCTGCCTCTCTTTGTCCGTTTGATTGATCTGTTGTTGTTGTTGTTGTTGTATGCCCCGTAAGCGCAAGAAACACATCATCAAGCGTTGGACGATGGAAAGATACATTTTCAACCCCAACACCAGCTTCATCTAGCCGACTCAGAACTTGTTTAAGTTGATGTACACCATCACCTGTGGTTATTGCTAAGCTGAGAGTCCTCGTTTTACTATCTAAATGCATACCCTCATCATCACCATCAACAACTCTTTTAGCTGTCTCGAAGCTGCTTGCCTCCGCAATAGTTATCTCCAAGCGCTCTGAGCCTACTCGATGTTTCAGTTCGTCAGATGTGCCCTCCGCAATAATTCTACCCCCATCAATAACAATAATCTTATCAGCTAAACGATCTGCTTCATCCATGTCTTGAGTAGTAAGAAGTATAGTTGTACCCGCTGCAACTAGTTGTTCAATGATATCCCACATAATTAGACGGCTTCGTGGATCAAGACCAGTAGTAGGCTCATCGAGGAAAATAATTGGAGGGGCTGCAATCAAACTGACTGCAAGGTCTAGTCGGCGGCGCATGCCACCAGAATAGGTCTTCACTGGACGGGCAGAAGATTCCATCAAATCAAACAATTCAAGTAGCTCTTGAGTCCTCCGTTTGATTTCTTGATGGCTGAGGCGGTAAAGCCGGCCTATCATATGTAGGTTTTCTTCACCTGTCAAATATTCATCCACAGCTGCATACTGGCCTGTCAAACCGATCAAACTACGCACCTTGTTGGCTTCTCTTACTACGTCAAAGCCATGAATTAGTGCCTGACCGCCATCAGGTAAAAGCAATGTACTAAGTATTCTAATAGTAGTGGTTTTTCCAGCACCATTTGGCCCAAGTAGTGCCAGAACAGTGCCTCGTTTGACACAAAGATCGATACCGTTAAGTACTTTAAGCTTTTTGAATGATTTCCTTAATCCCTTTAAGACAATAGCGTTATCTGCTGACACGTATCTTCCAATCCCTTCTATTTCCGTAGAGGATTGGGTTGTATTATTCATGGCGATTGCTATGTTAAGTGCAGGATAATAATAATAATCGTATTCAACGCATCCATTGATATTTAATGGCTTCATTGAAGAGATTTAATGTACCATTATTATACATCAGACCGTGATGCATGGAAAACAAAACTAAAAAACGTCCATTGGCAATTTCTCTGCTGTGGGTGACTGCGGCATTTGCAGCAGCAGGCCTTGGCATGGCATTGCTAACCACAACAATACAAGGCTTTACTGCTAATGCAAGTACTCCTACTGATGCCACAGAAACGAATCAGAGTATCGCGTCAAGAAGTAGTAATAATAATGCTATCATCCTAGCAGAAAAACCAGTCCTAGTAGAAGACGGCAAAACAGTAGCCGCAACACCAATCAATCAGACTCATATGCAGATATCCCTTGTTGGAAATGGGACAATAACCCTGCCCAATTCCA
>DATAAU010000164.1:0-10183 GCA_036259955.1 Nitrososphaera sp.
GAAATAGGATCGTTCTTGATTGTTGATAGCATCTCAAGCGCGGTCCTATAGGTCTTTTCACTTACCTTTGCTTTGTTTGCAATCTTTGCCAGGTATTTGTTTGAGTTAATTACAGGTAGTTGCAACTCAAGGTTTTGAACAAGCAATCTATAGCATTTTCCAGCGAAAATCGCATCAGTGTTGGCTGCGGAAGAGATTTCTTCAAGTGTTCTAGGTACGGAAAGGTCTCTGCAGGCTGCATAAACCGCTGCGACTATCAAGGCTCTTATTGATCGTCCCTTGATTATTCTCTTGTCCAAGGCTTTTCTGTAATTATAAGCGGCCTTCTCAATCAAAGTGTCACTTAGTGATAGTTTGTCTTTTATAGTGCTCAATATAGCGAATGCGTTTTTTAAGTTACGATGATAACTCCGATTATTGCTTGAAATCTTGTTCCATCTGCGCATCCGCTGTACTTTGCTCCTCTGTTCTGCACTAATGGCGACTCCGTTGGCATCTACGTTGGAGTACGATATGAAAGTCGATAATCCCATGTCATGAAAAGCAAGCGAAGAAGGCATACCGGTCCTACTCTTGCTTTCCATATCCTCCCCAGAGTAGGATCTCCATTCGGGCCCCATCGACTCAATATTGTCCTTCACTACCATCCCACACGAAGAACAGATAGCTTCGCTTGTTTCCGTGTCAAAAACAATCGAAGTGCTATTGCAAAGAGAGCAAGCCTCTGCAGATTCCGATGCAAGTTTGTAACTCATGTGGCAAACGTTAAGGTCGGAATTCATTTAAATCCCATGTATACAAGATGCATGTTTATAGTACAGTGTGTTATATCCTACTACTAAAAACAATACTATAACACAGAGGCGTTCCCTTTAATTGCAAAATGCCCTCTTTTAACTACAACATGACAGTCCTTTCGACGGACGGGCGATCATCGTCCATTACCAGGTCCTTTAGGTTTGAATCTGACGTGCTCGGCGTATTGGACGAAGAGGCAAAGAGAATGGGGATATCAGTTAATGCGTTAGTTGGCATTATACTTCGTAGATATGCAGAGTTTACCAGGTATTTATCAAAAATTGATATGATTATCATAAATCGAGAAATGCTTACCTCTCTTATTGATCTACTAGATGACGAAGCAATTTACAAGGTTGGAGTAAAGCTTGGCCAGACTGTACTTGATGATACAATTATGTTCTGGAAAAAAGAGACCACGGAAAAGACGGTCATGGAATACATTGAGAAAATGGTATGCCGATACGGCCACCTTGGAACTTACGACGAGAGGAGAATGCCAAGCGGTGAAACGGCGATAGTCGTACGTCACAGATTGGGCAAGAATGGCTCGAGATTTCTTGCGGGCTATTTGCAGGGAGGACTAAAGCACACGTTGGACATTGATGCTACCTTCGAAATTACCGATTCTTCGGTCAAATGCCAAATTCCTGCCAGAAGATAAGATGCTTTGATGAATACAAAAAGTTCATAATGAGCCCGCCATCTAGAATGCGTGGATAATGTTTGCGATAGTGCACATGAGCGATGTTGTTAGAATTCCCCCAAACAGGCTTACTCATTCCCTGAATGATGCAGCTGTTCAGATTCTTAAGGAGAAGTATGAAAGCATGATTAGCCCAGATGTTGGATATGTTATCATGATAACCGATGCCAATCCAAGTTCAGTTGGCAAACTTGTGGCAGGCGACGGCGCCACTTATCATAAGGTAACTTTTAAGGCACTCACGTTCTATCCCAAGCTTCAAGAAATAATTGAAGGGGAAGTGGTTGAAATCACTGACTTCGGCGCATTTGTAAGGATAGGACCTACCGACGCGCTTCTCCACCTCTCTCAGATTACCGATGATTACCTTAGAAGCGACGTCAAGCAGGGAGTCATTGTAGCTAACCAAACTGCGCGTTCGCTGAAGATTGGATCCAAGATTAGGGCGAGGATAACAGCAGTAAGCCTTGGGAAAGGAGCAGGAATGGGCAAGATAGGCATTACATGTAGACAACCTTTTCTTGGAGCAGTAGAATGGGTAGATGAAGAAATAAAAAAGGCGAAGTCGGGTGCAGAGCAGCAACAACCACAGTCAGCTAGTCAAAAGGAAAGAAAAGGGGGGAGATAGGAAGTAGTGGCAAAAGAGAAGGCATGTAGAAAGTGCAAGGTAATAACCACAGGAAAGGTATGTCCAAATTGTAAATCAACAGATCTAAGCGCAGATTGGTCCGGGATTATACTCGTTTTTGATGCAGAAAACTCGCAGGTTGCTAAGACCCTTGATATAGTTACGCCCAACAAATATGCGCTTAAGGTCACCTAAATGGACAATCTGAATAGATTTCTGAGCGTCAGGGAAAGGCTCACTGACTTTTTGCAAGAAGACATTGGGACCGGTGATATCACGAGTAATAACATAATTCCTGCAGACCTTAAAGCGAGGGCAGAAATTATAAGCAAGTCTCGCCTCGCGGTTGTCTGCGGATTAGAAGAAGCGTCTATGCTTTTTGATATGTGTGGCTGTGACAGCGAGATCCTTGTTGAGGAAGGATCAAAGGTATCAAAAGGTACCGCCGTTTTGAACGTATCAGGAGACGCAAGAGGCATTCTTAAGGCTGAAAGGACAGCGCTAAATATCATCATGCGGATGAGCGGCATCGCAACAGAGACGAGGAGGATTGTAGACTTAGCAAAAGGTATTACAATCTTGGCGACACGTAAGACAGCACCAGGTCTACGCTATTTCGATAAAAAAGCTGTGGCCTTAGGAGGAGGAGGCGCTCATAGAATGAAACTTGATGATATGGCACTGATAAAGGATAACCACCTCGCTCTATCTTCTGATATAGTAAAAACTATTCGGTCGATTCGAGAGAATGTCGGCTCATCCATTAAGGTTGAGTGTGAAGCGCGAACCAAGGAAGAAGCATTAGCGATCGTCGCAGCGGAAGCAGACATTGTCATGCTGGACAATTTCACCCCAAAACAGGCCGAGCAAACAATAAGGCAGATAAGAAGAATGGGAACACAAAAAAGCGTAATGATAGAGATTTCAGGCGGCATCACTGACAAAAATATCAGAGATTATCGAAGAGCCAAACCTGATTTTATTTCGATTGGATATATTACACACTCATCTAAGGCGGCTGATTTCAGTCTTGAAATCATGAAATAGCCAACATTCGGTCAATCGCAAGTCGTGCATTATGGGCAGTAGCATTTGGCACCTTTACTTCATAGATACCTTTGGCAAGTGAATCGTAAACCTTTTCCAAAGTGATCTTTTTCATATATTTGCAGGTTGCATCAGCTTTGATAGGTATGAACTGCTTACCGGGGTTCTCCTTCTGCATTCGATATAAAATCCCTGTCTCGGTAGCAACTACGAATTGTCTTGTATCAGATGCTCTTGCATGCTTCATCATGCCCTCGGTTGAAAGTATGTAGCCGCTCTTTGCCAAATCCCCTTTTGACATCTGATATATCACCGAAGAAGTGCAACTACATTCAGGGTGAACTAAGAAATCTGCATTCCTGAAGCTTGCAAGCATCTTGTTGATATCCTCAGCCTTAATACCAGCATGTACGTGACATTCACCAGGCCAAATGTACATATTCTTTCTCTTAGTTGTTTCTGCAACGTATGAACCTAGAAAGAGATCGGGAAGAAACAATATTTCTCTGTCTTTTGGGATGCTATTTACAACCTTTACTGCATTTGAGGACGTACAGCAATAGTCAGATAATGCTTTTACATCTGCGGTTGTATTAACATAGCTCACCACGACTGCATTCGGGTGCTCTGCCTTCCAAACTTGTAACTCCTGAGCGTTAATCGTAGAAGCAAGCGAGCATCCTGCCTCCAGGTCTGGTATGAGAACTTTTTTATCTGGGCACAGAATTGAAGCTGTTTCTGCCATAAAGTGGACACCACAAAACACAATTATGTCTGACTGCGCAGTGGCAGCCTGCTTCGATAAAGCAAGTGAATCCCCTATAAAATCCGCTATGTCCTGCACTTCTGGAAGCTGATAATTGTGCGCCAGTATCACTGCATTCTTCTGTTTCTTTAATTCAAGGACGGATTGCTTGTAATCTAAGTCTAACATTGTCATGTCGGTTGATAAACATGAAATATTAGAGACTGTCTCCATTTAAATTAGTATAATGCAGGACATCGCTGCCTCAGGAACTCAATCTAAAGGCAATACTTGCCACCATCTTCTTCCGTCGAGTCTTGTCACTCCTGACAAAGCCACTAAGAGATGGAAACAACGCACATACAAATATAAAGATTGACTTCGCAACCAAGGAATAGATTAGATGCCAACACACGGATCACTCACAAAAGCCGGCAAGGTAAGAGGTCAGACCCCAAAGATTCAAGGCAAAGCGCGGTTAAGGCCTATTGCGAAACTCCGCAACAAGGACAATTTTATCAAGCGGTTTGAAAAGAAGAGATTACCTGGGCAGAAGAAGCCTGAGCGCCGTGGGGGCAGAAGGTAAAAATCCCCACGCTACTAAATATTCATTTAGTTATCTAGATGCCTAAGAAGACCATTGGCCTCATGGGGTGTGGAACTATTGGAACCCGTTTGGCTTTGGCCGTAGACTCAGGTAGCGTAGCTAATGCCTCAATCAGTGGATTGTTTGACATCCTCGAGGGAAGCGCCAGGGAATTGAAAACAAGGCTAAAGAGCAGTCCCCAAGCTTTTCCTAATTTTGAAACGTTTGTTGATTCCGAGGCTGACATCATTATAGAGGCTGCATCCCAGCAAGCCGTCAAAAGTTTTGGTAAGCGTATAATTCAATCGGGCAAAGACATGATGGTTATGAGCGTAGGTGCCCTGGCAGATACAACGTTTCTAGGTGAATTACTTCAGCTAGATCCTGTAAGGAAGGGCCGCACCAAAATCTATGTCCCAAGTGGAGCGATAGCCGGGATAGACGCAATTCGTAGTATCAGACACATCGCAGATTCTATTACATTGACTACGAAGAAAAGTCCAAAGGCACTTGCTGGCGCCCCTTTCTTTGCGAGAAGAAATGTGAGCCTCGAGGACATAACAAAGACCACACAGATCTATGAAGGATCAGCTGCAGAAGCAGTCAAATTGTTCCCCGCCAACGTAAATGTTGCTGCTGTGCTGAGTCTTGCGGGAATAGGTGTAGAGAAAACTAAGGTACGAATACTTGCAGATCCTCAGACGACTACTAACCAACACGAAATTGTGGCAACTGGTTCCTTTGGAGATATAAAAATAAGTGTCAACAACATACCTGCTCCCGAAAACCCTAAAACAAGTTTCCTTGCCGTGCTCTCAGCTATTGAATGTCTTCGTTCGATATGTGAGGATGGGATAAGAATAGGCTCATAAGAATCTCATTGTTCTCAGTTTATATTGGGTTTCCAGTTGAGCAATTCCAAACATGAGCTACGGAGGAAGTAATGACAGCTTCGGCCCAAAGCCGGTCGAAACTGGCAAAGAATACGACGTGCAGATCACTGAAATAAGCCGGAAAGGCGACGGGATAGCAAGGATACAAGGATTCGTTATTTTTGTAAAGGGAGGAAAGGTAGGTCAGAACGCGAAGATTCGTATAAGCCAGATCGGACCAAGGTTTGCAACTGCAGAAATTATTGATGGCTCGACTGCTTCGACAAGTGAACCAACAAGCTAAGTTACTGCGCTCTGACAAATGTACGCAGTGACGTTTTTTTATTTATCATATTATAATTACCATTCCAGTTCAACATTCGCCTTTTCTACCCTTCGAGCTTTTTTTATCCCTGTAAATTGCAATGCTTTTGCTAAATTATGGAGAATCATCAGCACAAAAGCGACCAGTTTCTGAATCATGTAGTGCCTTTTTTGTTGCTTCATATATATGCGATACCTCTTTCCCGCAAGTCGGGAGTACTTGGACATTCAATATCGTTGTGTCTTTTTTAGTCTTATAATGGTTGACCAGTGGGCCCAAAGAAATTTAGGATCTTTTGTTCAAAGGTTAAGTACAATCACCTATGCGCAACAATATAATCGCCATTGTAGCAATCTCCTTTGCATGCGTTGGCGCATTATGGGGTATAGGAAATCTTATGAATCCTCCGCAAGAGGTTGACTCACCTGTCGAGGATATTGTCCTGATAGCCGAGAGAAATACCTTTAACGATACAAATCCGGGCATAATTGTTGAAGTAAACGTTCCGACGAAGTTGGTTGTACGCAATAATGACGCAGTAACACACGACTTACGAGTCGATGCTTCCCCAAATGACGGAATAACGCCAATAAACACTGCTCCACTCCGCGGCGGGCAGGACTTTCTCACTGCGATTGTAGCGTCAAAACCTGGCACGTACGAATATTACTGTTCCTATCACCCACAAATGCAAGGATACATTTTCAGTCAGTGATATACGAAGAGATACCAGACCTGCTGATAGAGTATCACTAGCAGTATTGCCAATTTTTTATCCTTAAGTAGATGTCCCTGAGATCTTTACTATTGTGAGTACATCTTCATCTGCCAGTTTGTGGTCAAGACCTACTTTCTGTCCAGCGAATTTTGCACTCTTTCCCCATACAAGTCCATAACGAAAGTTCTTAGCCATGTTTCTGTGAATCTTATTGCAAACGTCCTGTACAGTTGCACCATTCTTAATTATCAAAGGCTCTTTATAATCAGTTTCGCCTCCCTTAGGCCGCATGTAAATTCTGATGAATCCAAGTCTTTGATAAATTGCTTCTTTTAGGAATTCGATATTGACACCGCTATCTGCTGAGACAGCGATGAAATTTGTATCATTGCCTCCTACCCTTGACTTGATATCTTGGACAAAACTAGGGTTGACTAGGTCTATCTTATTAAGCACGATGAGTGAAGGGACATAAATGCGGTTGCCATTGAGCACATCAATTAGTTGATCATCTGTAAGATCGGGCTCTCTTATTATGAGCCTGCCATTGTGCAAACCGTAAACTCTCATTATTTCCTTTATCAATCTTTCTGAGGCTTTGATAGGCACTTGGGCATTTACTGATAATCCTCCTGTTGATGTCTTCTCGACCACAATATTTGGCGGCTGTTCATCCAATCTGATCCCGGCCTCTGCTAGTTCTTTTTTTAGAACACCTAGATGATGGGGTTGGAATACATCGAGTACGATGAGCACTAGATCTGCACCCCTAGCAACTGATAATACCCGTTTACCGAACCCCTTGCCGCCAGAAGCTCCTTCGATAATTCCAGGCAGGTCAAGCACTTGAATCTTGGCCCCTCGGTAATGTAACATACCCGGCACCGCCGTGAGTGTTGTAAATTGATAGGAAGCAACCCGGGACTTTGCGTTTGTGAGGCTATTGAGAAGCGTGGATTTTCCAACACTTGGTAGCCCAATAAGTACTACTGTCGCATCGCCTGCCTTTCTCACGTCGAAGCCAACATTTTCGCCGCCACTGTGCATTGTCTTACCATGAACGTTTTCTTGCATCTCACGCTTGAGACGTGCTATCTTGGCCTTGAGAAGACCTATGTGAAACTCGGTAGCCTTGTTAATCTGAGTTCTATGGATCTGATCCTGTATCTCTTTGATCTTCTCTGGTATTCCCATTCTTAGAGGGTATTCCAATATCTACATGGCGATAAAAATTTTTGTCAGCTGAATCTTTAATCTCAAATTTACTAGTAAGTTGGGTCAAATAACCTAGCTGCACACATACTGTCCTTCTTCTTTGATAGTATCAGTACTACGATGGAAAATTTTCGATGTTTGTTATGCTCTTTGTTTTTAAGCTGCCTAAATCTTCTAAATGCTTCCAGAAGATAGATAGTCTAAGCCTGCACCAAGCGATATTAATAATAGAATAAGATAATAATTGTTGTACTACGGGGGTCATTGGATAGCTGAGCCTTGCCCTCTTTTTGCTTTGAACGCTTAAGACATTATAAAGCTTAATTTATATTCTGTAGGTTGCTGAGTCTGTCAGGGCTCCGGTGGTGTAGTCCGGTTAAGCATTTCGCCCTCTCAAGGCGAAGATCACGGGTTCAAACAACTGTGAGGTCATAGCTTCCAGTGGGGACACATCCCGTCCGGAGCACCTTTTTTGCGGATTATTGCACCTCAAGCATGCGTGCATTCCTGAAAAGCACTCCTTCGCATACCAACACAAAAATAGTTTTAGATCCGAGATATAACAGAATGGGAAAGAAATCCTTAGAAATAGCAGGACCTAACGTTGACAAAAATATTGGTATGTTGCATAGAGCCTATGCATTGGAGATGCAGACGTCTCAATACTTTCAGTATATAGCGAACAATATAGAGGGACTCGGTGTTCTCTTTGAAGACTTCTTTGGAGAGCGCGCAAAAGAAGAGCAAGGACATGCAGTTGAGATTAACGACCGGTTGATGGAACTTGGAACGAATCCAACCGACGATCCAGGAACATGGGCTGCAGAAAGTGGAATGGGCAAGACAGAAGCAAAGAAATATCTTTCACTTAGGAGCGCACTCGAGAGATCACTGGAGTTAGAAAGGTTTGCAATCGGCCTATACAATGATCTTGCGAACGCAACAAAAGACAAAGATCATGGAACCTATCAACTTGCACTGAAATTATTAAAAGATGAGCTAAAAGATGAACAAACGATTGAGGACATTTTGTCAAGGCTCGAAATAAGGGATGTTAAAGAGTCAGTAGGCTCATAGAAAAAGAATAATCGCAGGAAGAATACCGCTAAATAAGAGCCTACATCAAGGAATTGGTATTCGCTTGGCTTTTTTTCTCCTTTTTTTTTGAAGTGATGTCAAGTCAGACGATTTTGGCATTATACTCGCCTTGATCAACTCCAAGCCACAGCTTGAACATTTTCCTCTAATGATGGCCCTTGCGTTAGCGAGTCGAACATAAGTTGCGTCTGCAACAATAACATTTGCTTTGCAGCGAGTACAATACGTTTCTCTTTGCATAACTCCGTTTATTGACGCGTCCCTGCTGTATATGAAAGCAGCGATAGCCAATAGCTACTCTTTATCCTGCTAAATAATGGAATGAAAGGAGGCGTCAGATGGCTGGAAGATCACAGCATTTCTAATAGAGAATGAATATGAGTCGCAAGCGGGCAGAATAAAGCTTTATCCCCTCATTTAATGGTCCATTACTACAGTGAATTTACTCTTTTCTTTGAAAATTACGGCTGCGTCAGAGGATGCGAGTACGTATATCGATAATCGCAAATTGAATGCTACACTGGGTTACAAGAAATGCCATGTTATGCCTAACTTTATCCATTTGTACATAAGCGCAAATATCTAAAAGTACTAAACCTAATAAGCATAGGAAGAGTAAATCCTCCTATGCCTAGGCAACAGGGATTCGGCAGTCCGGTTATTTCTCTTCATTTTGTCTGCCAATGTTGGCAGATAATAGGGGGACTGTTACGTCGTCATTATCATCCTGCAACCTGACATATCAAACAACAAACAGCTAAAAAATCCTACCTATAATTCAAAACTCGAAAAACGAGTTATTTATTTATACACTAGGTAAATGCCAACGAGCTGGCCAAAACTCCAAAGCATCAGCATGATGATTGAGATTGCTTGTCACGTAACTATTATGGAAAAAAGGCATAACTTTTGTATTTATGCAACAATTTACCCTTATTGAAAGATATTTTGTGAAGCAGGCAATTTTCCCTCATTACTTTTTTCTTGGCTGCCTTCCACTATTTCTATTTCTGCTATTGACAATGTCACCGCCAGCTCTGCCTTTGTGTTTTCTTTTTAGCACTTTCATCACCTTGTCTCTGATTTTAGTTGTATTAGCCCTAGGCGTGGTGGAAATACAGAGTATCCTGTCTTCAAGCGGGAAAGTCAAGAGTGTAACTTTTTCGTGTTCAGTTAGGGTGTAGCGCACAATCCCAAGCCTGTCTTTGTAAGACTGTAGTGTGGTAAGATAAGACAGGGAGTGAATATACATCTGCTGTTCATCTGTTCCATTGAGGAGTGGCTCGACCCCGTGCTTGAATCCACCTTCAATGACTTCGCCTCTGTTGTTGACGACACCTGCGAAACGTATCTGGCGATCAAGCTTGATGATTTTGTCGCAGAGACTAGGGTCCACTGGCATGTGCGATTATTGCTCATTGGAATATAAATCGTTTACAGATTAT
>DATAAU010000165.1:0-6169 GCA_036259955.1 Nitrososphaera sp.
GATCCCTCAGCTCATCTGCCTTCTGCTCAACTTCAACTCGAGATCGTCTGTTCCAATGCTCAATAAAAGGTGTTCGAAGGGCGCGTGGAGAGGCCTCTTCGTAAGTTTCTTTACCTGCAGAAGGGAATACAATGTTAATGAAATCCGCCTTAATTGCATCTTCAAAAGCCGCAGAAACTACCTTATTTTTCAAATCGTCGCTTTCGCCAATTTCAGTTGATGCGAGGAACCGAATGCAGGTATTGATTCCCTGTGCTCCTAAGAGTAATGCGGCCGCAAGGCCACGCCCATCTACTATCCCTCCGGCAGCAATTACAGGCGTCGGTTTTCCTACTTCGTCTACCAGCTGCGGAATAAGTGAAAGTGCACTTACATTACCACAAAAACCACCCGCTTCTGTCCCTTGGGCTATTATAGCATCGACCTCAAGCTCGGCGGCTTCCCGTGCTTGCTTTGCTGTAGGAACCTGCTTTATGAATAGAATTCCAGCATCATGAGCCCGTTGGACAAGCCCGCCAGGATTGCCCAATGCATATGAAATAATCTTAGGTTTGGCCTCTTCAACAACAAAGCGGTATACCTCTTCATTAAATGTTCTATCTGTGAAGTTGATTGCAAAGGGAGTATTTGTCAGTTTTTGTGTTTTGCTCAACTTGCCTCTATACGGCATCCGATGACTGCAGTGCCGTTCCAATACTTCCTAATCCGCCAGCATTTGAGACTGCGGCTACAAGTCACGGGAAGTATATGGCGCTATTGGAGCCTGAATTATGGGTATATTTATACCGAGACGGTCGCAAAGAGGAGTGTGTAGCGTTTTTATAGAGAACTCTCTTAACGCGTGTTATATGTTTCCACAGGATTGAGAAAAGGTATATCAAATCAAATCATAATGTCAAATAACAAGTTATATTTCCTTACGTGCACCCCGTGGCCACACAAACATTAACTGCATTATCAATTACCCTCACGATATGTTTCATATAAAATTTAACTAGAAAATGTCGAAGAGAAACAAAAAAGCTTTATGTTAGGTAGCTGCTAATATGCTAACGTGAGTTAAGCGATATGTTTGTTTGCCAGACCTGTAAGGGAACGGCACTGATACTAGCAGTTGAAAGCGACGGTAGGCTCTGCTTTGAGGAATGCCCCGACTGTAATCCTCATCCTGAATCCTGCATGCCAATTTTTGAAGATAACTAGAGATGCGGCATGTCGTTATGTAGTTATATATACTTCACCAAGTGAACAAAAAAAGAATCGCCTATCAGCTTGGAAGATGAAAACGGAGAGAGAAAAAAACAAATCATTAGATGTTACATTCATCATCTAACAGACAAAACCTTAATCAAACCAGGTTATTGGCCAGTGATACGAATCGCTCCGATGAGGTTTTTGAATGAAGATTGGTTCGAAGCATAGCTGCTACATGGTGAAGAAGATATGATTTATCGTCAATGAAGTGCACACTCCGAAAATACGAAGGCCGCTAGATAATATCTTCTTCTTTTCTCTCTGTTATCGTGCTATCGGTCCTATCAATTGATTGAGTTCATCGTATCGTTTCATGAATTGATAACCTTTGGTCGTGGTCGTGAATCTTCGGCTAGGTTTATCGTATACAATTAGATCGTTTTCTGCCAGGATTACTAGATATTCTTTTAGTTGCTCATAGGAGAGCATAGCCCTATACATCATCTTAGTCTTGGTTATAGGAGTGCTTGCTGCATCCAACAACTGTGCGATGATGTCTATTCTATTTCTATATCGATGTATATATTTAGAAGCCATTTCGTATACAAAATAACCGCAAGATGACTATATAGAACATTGGCATATTTGGGATACAAGAGAAATTGCACATACGGTTAAATCCTGCCGCTATCGAAGACAATTTTTGCATAATCATATAGAATCAGGTAATAGAATGTATGGATTCATGGAGGCGCTGGTTAGATCTTGTTTTCCAGTATTTGTCGCTCGTCTTCTGGCTAATGAAGAGGACGCAGGAATCAAATTCTATTCTTTTCCTTATCTCAATGCCAGGCGAGTAACTCCCAGCCTATGCGGTAGACTTGTCAAACATTTTCTACGACAGTTAAGTCTCAGGGATCGTCCTAGCACCAGCCGATACCTCGATCTGTGCCCAAACCCTCCTGAGCAGATTCGATGTATTTGCAATTATCCAGCTTGCCATCTGCTCCTCTTCTTTGAGGTTTTCATTTATAACAGGGACGGCATCCATAGCACCCACCTTCTTCGCTATTTCCATAAGCATCTTATATTTTACAATCTCTGCATATTCTATTATAGCATCCCGTTCCGTTTGAATCAGTTCCTTTTCAGGAGCTAGCCTTACATCGTCGGTTTCCCGTACTATGCTCTCCACAGAAGGATTGCTTTGTGACTGTTGTGATTGCGCATTTATCGATGACTCGGAACTAGACTGAGATGTCAAATCGTCTCTAACTAAATCTATGGTGTTGGGCTTTAGAAAAGGTAGTTCTGCTTTCGCATGTGTAGGTTCACCGCCATGACTAGTAATAATTTGATTTAGTCTTTCTTTTTGGTTTCGGGTTTCTTCAAGATGTTTTTGCAACTGTGTTCTCGTATCCTCTACTATGCTTTCCTGAAGCCTTGACTGCAATCGGTCCTCTGATGCATTTTCCATAGCTAGAGCATCATTCAAGTACTGTAATATCTTCTGATTTGCATTGGGAGTAAGTTCTGCTGCAGATGACATATTCTTATAATCAGCTCTCCGACTTTTCCTTTATTTGCCAAGATCCTCTATCTTTTCCCTCAGCCATTTCCACCTCTTTTTCCTGTGCGCGTTCGAGATGTCTAGCGCTATCAGAAGTAGAATGTATGCCTGCCTTATCATCGATCTTGGAGAGATCTATATCGCCGACCTTGGGAGGTTTGTTCTTGGAATTATCGTCTTGTGATTTTGACATACTTTAGACTGTGTAGTATAGTATAAAATAATAGTACGAATTCTTGACCCGTCATTCTTTTGTACTGAAAACTTATAGAAACACCACTGTTTTTTGTCTGGTCCTGCAATTCAACAAGAAAACAAAGTTGAGCCAGCACACAATCACTGCCTACTATTATCATTACCTTACTAATTTTTATTCATAACCAAGTCTCAAAACTTCTATACATATAGCGACTGCATCCTGAGAGATATTGCCATCAACAACCATCTAGGTAGTTCTATTGTAAGACATCAACAAATAATGCTTAAGTGGGGCTTGCCTTCAATATACATCCAATGGCATACTCATCATCGTCACAACCACAACGACCCACATCATGGTCTTCTAACACCTTACAGCAGGAACAAAACAAGCATCTGGTACGTCAGTTTTTTGAGGCTTTAGATAAACATGACACAGAAAAAATGGATCAGTTGGTATCAGGCACCAATTACTCGCTTCACTTTTCTGGAATGCCCCCTTTGGATTGGAATGCAAACAAAAGAGAATTCCTAGATCCCTTCAATAAAGCATTTCCAGACCTTACTCGCAATATCGTTGATATCGTAGCAGAAGGTGATAAAGTAGCCGTTAGTGTCAATGTTACTGGCACCTATAAAGGAGAATTCCAAGGAATACCGGCCACTGGCAAACAAGTGTCTTTTACGGCAATGGACATTCTGACTATCATTGAAGGTAAGATAGCAGAAGAATGGGCAACTGCTGACATGATGGGTTTAATGCAGCAAATTGGAGCAATACCTCCACGTTTAGCCGCTAGCACTGGTAGTACGAATACGGACGATTCTACCAAAAAATAAAGATAAGAGCAATTAATAGTATGTCGGTGCAGTAGTGATATTGAATCCATTGTATTGCGTAAATTTCCGCATATATGACCACTAGATTCTTTAGCCCTCGTTGTATGTTTACTCAAAGCAAGCAAACGACAATATTGTCTGATGATAGAAAATAGAGAATAGAAGAGCACAAACGACCAGAGGAGGGGGTATTGCCGAGGATCTTTACTTCCGATACAGTAGATAGGCCAATAGGATCACATAGGATATCTAGAAGTTCTAGGTGTTAACTGAGTTGAATGGATCAACTGAAAAACTTGTGTTACATGACTGGTGTCGGTCTGTGCATAATCAAATATTGACAGGTGCCTTATGAGATTCACCTCGGTGATGTTGTAACTCTTGAGTACTTTCAAATTTGGCCGGACACATATCACAACTATAAAGGGTTCGATTATTTTTTTCATCTAGTTTCAGCGCTGCCTGATGATCACCTTCTACTGGAGGGGCGGATATACCCCATTTCTTGGATTCTTCTGCATGTTCCACAGCCTCAAAATGTATTACTTGCTTTTGCAGCTCAAGCTTTGGTTCTGATTCTTTTTTTCCATGCATAAATTCTGAATTGGGCTGGCCTTTTATGATCTCTCGCCCATGTTTCAGAGTCTCCTCAGTCATATTGAGCCTAATCGGTTCACTATTGCTAGAACCATCCTCTCTAGGTACAATCGCACTGATGGGAACACGAAATTCTTCGTCTGTTAAAATCCCTTTTTTGTACACTAGAAAGTAATCTTCATTTTCTATTCTCTTCACGTTGCCAATCTTCTTGCCGTCTGAGGTAATGACTTCATCATCTTCTTTAACTGTCATGTGGATACCTTTGAAATAACTTAGGTAGTCATCGGTCTTAACTGTTGGCAGATGTATCCTTACCTTTTGACGACCTTGCAGGAGTTAATATTTAAACAAAAGGGATGAATTTCCGGTCAGTATATAGAGTATAAACACACTGACAACAGGATAATCGTACGAAATTATTTTTATTCAAAACGAACCAAGATCGGCGTTTGTGCATTTCAAGGAAAATTCACTTGAATGAAAGATTCTTAGACTACACTCCCCGACCTAATGGGGCGACCAATCTGGTGAACCGTCCCCATCCATATCCATATCCTCAGAGGTCGTATCTGAAGATTCAATATCTGATTCATTCTCTTCCAAGTTTTCCTCGGGCCGCACCTGCATCTTGGCGGGCTTTTCGTCCTCTGGCTTAACTATTGCAGCTTCTGGGACAGGTGGAAACTCTTCTTTTCCAACTTCTTGACCTTCGTTGCTAGTACCATTATTATCTTTTGAACTGGACATAACTGTCATTTACATACATGATAACTATTTAGAAATTATATAACTCCCCGTATGCATTAAATTAGATAGAAACCATCTATTTTAAGCATCAAGATTAGAGCGCTTATCAAAATTAAGATTCTCCCATGGTTCACTTTGTATTGAAAGACGCATATTGTTTTTTACAACGATTCCATTGATTACTCTTGCTAGCATTTTATTACCGATTACGAACGCAAAGAGCATCAGATTCCCCGAACAGTCAAGGTAATGTCTTTGGCGTAGAGGGTGCAGTTTTTAGTGCGAACCTTAGAATGATAATGCTTAACGGATCAGCACCGCACACGCATGTAATGACGAATATTAGACTTTCCTATCTCTCATCTAATCAAAATGGCACGATGACTTTTACTGGCAGTTCAACAGTAAGTATGTCAGAAAGTACAATTGCAGATGTATCAAGAACAGTCAAGGTATCCTTGTGAAATAATAGGCGTATTCCCAGACCCTTCAGGTGTAGATGGTCATTTTGGTGAGACTCCAATATAAACGGCGATATCAATAGGTCATGAAAATGACCGTAGAGGACCCGCCTACTGTACTTTTCAAGCACCAACAGGCGGTCCTTCCAACAGCACCACAGGCAACACCATCAATGGTGTCCCCTGAATTTTCAATTTTTAAGACGGCATTAAAGATTCTGTAAGATCTCTCTTAATCTATTAAGTAACTTGTAGTTTAGAGAGAGATATCTAAATGGCGGGCCGAGCGGGTCACCGGGATAGGAGGTACGGACTATGGTGGATATGGCTGGCTGTTGCTTTTGCTATTGCTCTAGGGGTTGTTTTCGTTCTCCCATTCCTCTCTTCACCTCAGCCCGAGCAAGAACTGCAGACTCCTCCGACATCTATAACCGAGGCAGATCCCATGGATAATCAATCGCAACAATCTACAGGTGAGCCTACTACTGACCAGCCCATAGAAGATGAAGAGGAAATTATCAGACCACAATAGAACAACCCCACTCCTAGTTTGGAAATT
>DATAAU010000166.1:0-4448 GCA_036259955.1 Nitrososphaera sp.
TTATTTGTTTTTTCATCTCTTCTACTTGTCTTTGAAGCTTTTCTTTGTTCTCTTTGATAACACCTTGAGTGTAGGCGTTGTTTATATACTCAATGCACAGATTAGCTAGGTTTTCTCTCTCGGAAAGAAATGCGTCTTTGCCTAGCATCTCATAACTGGTGAGTGAAGATGCTAATGCTTGTGATAATGGTTCCTTGTTACCTTTGCCTACCCTAATACTTCGTGCTCTCTCATATAGGATCATGATGTCTTGATTACGCATTTTGTCAATAAAATTGTCGACGTCTTTAATTGAATTGTTCATTTTTTTATTAGGGGTTGCTTCCTTTAAGGAAGTCGGCATCATCTTGAAGTTATGAACAACATATTATTTAAAAAGAAAAAATTTGACCTCATATGTATCACATTAATCAATTAAACATAAGAGACAGAAAGCTGTAGTTTTATTTATCCTCGGGCCAAACCAGAAATATTTAGTAGGTGAACTTGAATAGCAGAATAAAAGCTCCTCTTTAACTGAACTCTTGATCTTTTTAGATCAGATCTAAAATTGGTTTATGGGTTCAAATACCTTTTATCCAGATGCCGACGGTCCCTATCCTTTTTGGAGTAACAGCCATACAAAAGTTATTTTGCCTGCTAATAACTGTCCAGATTTCAAAGTCCGGACACGAAGTGGTGATTTTGTAATCATGCACTAAGGAAGCATAGGTTAACGCTATGCTTTAGAGTCCACCGTTAAATGGTTGTTTCTCTTCAAGCTCTCTTCCAAGTAGTTTGTTTGAATATGCATATTTTTCATTCATTAGTGCATCTATATATTTTGGAAATACAGAGTTATCAAAAGCAGAGCCATGCATTGGGCATATCAAATTGGGGTTAAGCTTTACCAGTTTCTGTGCCGCTCTTTTAACTGGTTCTTCGCTAGCAAATATTCCGATGATATTATAGAGCTGGATCATATCTTTTGATAAATCATCAGAAGTAACCGGCTTATGTTGCCCTGGTTGAATAAACAAATCAGAAGGGAACAAAGATTTGGTAGTCTCTTCAAACATCATCATGCTATCCCAATGATGAACATGAGGAGTCATAATAAATCTAAAAGTCTTCTTACCTGTTTTCAATCTTTCATTTTCCCAAAAAGAAATATGATCAACTGGTACGTTATTCCAACCTGAAAGATTCAATTTTGAAGTTAAATCACTACATAGCAGTCTTGCCTTGGGTGCCTTGAGAAAATCCATCCCTCCCCACTCGTCGCTCTCAAAATGGAGAAATGCAACATTGGCAAGCTTTTCCAGTGGAATCACCTCCTTTACTTTATCAGCGATTTTTTCGTACATACCAATAGGCCCTGTGTGAATCAGTGTAGGATTCTCATCATCAATCAAAAATTGGTTAAAGGTAATTTGGTATCTTGGGACTAAGCCCGATATCCTGTATATACCGTCATTTATTTCTGAAATGTCAACATTGACATCTTTATCTGCGTAGAAGGTTCGGCTAACTTGTTCAGGCAATGTTATAGTTAGTTGAAGGTTAACATATAAAGAATTTGTTGCAATAGTACTTGGCAGAAACTTTTTAGCTACCCGTTATCTTAAAAGACTAGCAAGGAATCCTCTTTTGGAAGTGATATCGCTTTCACGGCCCGACAGGCCCCGCCCCTTGTCAGTTCTTTTATAAGGATTCTGCCGAGATATTACGGGTAGATACTAACTTTTAAGTTTTGGCTGAACAATTAGTAGGTAAGTTAATCAGATATGCAAGAGTGGGGAAAGAATGAAGGTGCCTTAAGAAATGATATGACAATATGATAGTAGCAAGTGCAATGGTCCTCTATTATTGAAATAAGGTGATTCAAAGTCAAGGTCTAATAGTGGCCAGGTGCACTAACCACTTGCATAGAATGTCTAGCGACAACAACAATGTTCACACAGGAGGAGGACAAGAAATTCTTACCATTAACGCTTGGAATACTGAAACCATAGAAGGTGAAAGCACTAATAGCTTTGAGTGTGAAGCCAATACAGAGCTCCATCGATACTTTCTCTTACAAGAGCCCATTGCGCTATTGCTCTTGATTGACAAGCAGGCAAAATGGAATCAAGAGCTTGAAAATGTATATTTAGTTTCATGTAAACATATTGAAAATAATTGTCAGCACTACGAGTATGAATTACGACCTGATTATGGCTGTCTGTGACACATTGCCTCTAAGTGATTGAGCCGTTTGTGTTTCAGTCATGGCTACTTTACGACGACAAGAGAAAAATTTTCAGCTTCTAACCACTACCTAATAAAAATCTCCATTGTCAAGATTTTTCTAAAATTTCTCCATATAGGTTGAATTTTCTCCTTTGTATGCGCTGCACACATTTTTGGTTCACTCCTTTCCCCAGAGTCGCGGCTTGTCGTTTATGCTATTCCATGCGACCTCTTCCGAGTCAACACGCTCTACGGAGATATCATTAAAGTATTGGTCAAGCACACCCTCTCTCTCCATTGCCAGAGGCGGAGAACAATAATCTTCCTCTATCCATAATGCATAATCACGATTTTCATCATCAATTCTTGCATTTTCGAGGCTGTATTGAAGAGCTTTTCCAAATGGTCGCATTCTTGATATTTTGCCAGAATTCAGTTCCTCTTTGAGAGTTTCCAAGCGTTCCTTTTTTGGCTTGGCTTTAACCATATAGAATGTCATATCAAGTTCTACCTTTTATGATCATTTCATAGCTTAAAAGTGCAATCCTTGTTAAAGGCACAATAAAGTTACTTGATCGTACTTTCTGCTCAATGTATTTTCTCTCTTTCAGTCCTCTCTAATTAGCCAACCACTTTTCGGAATTGGTAAAGCACTGCACCCATCGTTACCATTATCAATGACCCTATCACCGCAAATGCTGGCAATATTGTATGCCACTCAAAACCTGAAAGCATAAGGACACGAATTGCATCCACTCCATAGCTGATTGGGTTGACTTTAGAAACATTTTGCATCCAGTCGGGCATAAAGCTTGCGGGGACTAGAGCTGTGCTCATGAACAACAAAGGAAGTGTCAAAAAGCCTGCGATAGCAAACACGGTCTCACTATTCTTAGTCCTTAAACCTATCAATATTGAGAGTCCTCCCCATCCCAATCCATACAGTGCTGAAATGAGGAGTATCATCAAAAGTCCAGGGATGCCGGTAGCAGAATGCGCACCCATGAGATAACCTATGCTAAATATTATCAGGCTTTGAACTGCCACCCTAGCCGAATCAGCAGCTATTCTTCCAAGGAGGATGGCTTGCCGATTAACTTGAGTGACAAGCATCTTTGCAAGAAACCCTGATTTGAGATCATCAACAACTGCTGTTCCAGACTGAAAGGCGCTAGTAAACGAATTCTGCAGGATAATCCCCGGTACGGCAAACAGGAGATAGTTTTCTGCTGGGAAGCCGGGGACGCCTGCAAAACTACTGAAAAGCTGAGTGAAGAGGAGCAGGAAAACTATTGGCTGAAAAAGAGAGAAGAATATGAGAAACGGCCTGCGGAGAAGCTTTGTGTTTGTTCTATTGAATAAATGCCATGAATCTTGAATCAACGACAAGTGGCTTTCTAGGCAGCCTCCTGTTGTCTTCGCCTGAAAGAAAAGCCTCTTTTCCTGTTCATCTCAATGGTCTTTCTCTCCCCTTCGTCTTCTTGTTGCCCCTCTGTTCTGATTCTTCTGCCTGTATGTTTTAGAAAAACATCATCTAATGTTGGAGTTGATACATTTATTGAAGATATTCTCACCTCTGCGTTGTCAAGAGCTCTGACAATTTCAGGAACCATAGATGCGCCATTTTGTCCATATACGGTCAGTCCATTGTCTGAGTCAATTATCTCTGCAACGCCGCCAATCCGGCTCAGAACCTGCTTGGCTGTAGCTATTGCATAGCCGTTATCTACAACATCCCGTCCATTCGCTATTGTAAGCCTTACAGCATCTGCAGATATCTCTCGCTTCATTTCTTCAGGCGTCCCCTGAGCAACTATTTGCCCGTTATCAATTATTGATAGTCTGTCGCATAGTCTGTCAGCCTCTTCCATATACTGGGTGGTAAGAAAAATTGTAATTCCGTCCTCTTTGTTCAAACGCTTAAGATATGACCAAATTGCAGCTCTTGATTGCGGATCAAGACCCGTAGTGGGCTCATCAAGGAAGAGTACCTTGGGGTGATGTATAAGTGATGTGGCCAGATCAAGTCGCTTCTTCATTCCTCCAGAGTAAAATGCTGCACGCTTGTAAGCAACATCCTCCAATGTGACTAGACTCAATAGCTCATTTACACGCTTCTCCAGCATTTGACCACTCATATGCTGTAGGTGACCTTGAAGCATCAAATTTTCATACCCCGTAAGGTCTAGATCTAGCGCAGTTTCCTGACTTTGGACTCCAATTAATCTCCTTATTTT
>DATAAU010000167.1:0-12461 GCA_036259955.1 Nitrososphaera sp.
TTTAGTAGAATCCATTGCTTTGTTATATTATCATGAAGTGTATCTGCTTCGGAATGAAATTTGCGAACGAAGGTTGCAAGCTTTATCCTATTCTTTAATACTCTATCATTTATTTTTATACTGTCTGAGGAAAGTAACTTCTCAGCATCTGAGAATGTCCGAGTTAAAGATTTTACAAAATCGAGAACCTCAGACTCAAATGCAAGTTCTGCTCTGGAGTACTGTGGCTTAATTATACTGCTATGATTATCTTGCATGGCCTTCTGCCTCTTTATCAATTAGCTGTTGATCGAAGTGTTGTCTGGACAATTAGTGCATTTAGGACAACTGCCGAGGTATACCAGCTCATATTTCTTTATGTGGACATACGTGTGTGTGTTCATGTCGATTCGTAGCATCAGACAAATATTTTAATAATTAGAAATTAAGAACCGATAGAAATTTAATGAATCCTGCGCAGGGTCGTAAGTACTAAGGATTTTCCTTTCTAGCAGAGGTTAAAATTGGCAAACGGTACCGCAGTTTGAAGATTTATGTTGTTTTGCTCAATTGAGTTGGTACTATGGACTTCCTTTCTTGTTCAAGTAAAAACTTATAAAAGTAACCCTATTCAGTTGCAAAGTCCAAATTAGAAAGCGATGACATCACACGCTTCATAAGGTGCAGGGGTAGAGAATTGTAATTCCGGTTAGCACTGTTAAATTGAGAGCATAATCGAAACTTAGCACGTCAAAAAAATTTGTTTTAACCAATAAAAAAATCCAAAGTATAAAAAAAGGCTAAATCGCAGCCACTATAATCAAAGCACACGAGATAAACTACTACGATCGATAAAATATTAGCGATTCCACGACTGTAGAGGACAAAAGTATTGCTTTTTTTGGTATCCACGTGACGGAAAACTAGGAGAACGGAGAGGCAGGAACGGAACACACACACCTATATGTCCTAACCGGGCTACCGTCCTCCCTCATTACATATATTGGCAAGTTATTTGAACTTTTGCTAAGCTAGACCAATTTGCTCGTTCATGCACTTTTGTACTGAATACAACCTTATCTTTTAAAGTCGTGAATTTCTAAACTGTTCTAAGAAAGCGAAAGTATTTGCCCTCTGCGATAGAGTTCTATAATGTTCCGTGACGGCATCGATATAATCATCCGCCCTATCATTCCACGAGTCACACCCGTCAATTGCGTTCTCTCCCGAATTGTAAGCACCAGCCGCCATTAACATATATTGCTCGTTACTACATCCCGAAAACTTGCTCTTCATCAGAGATAGGGATTCTGAATATGCTTTTACTCCTTGCTCTATGTTAAACTCTGGATTGAACAAAGAAGTTAGCCAGCCTGTAGAGTTGTTGTCTGTAGTCAGGTTTGGCCTACCCCCGTCAACCTCTCCGCAAGCAGGTGTGACTTGCATTAACCCAAATGACTTGCTTTCTTGCTCTGTCCATCCGTCAGGCACTCCACATGGAGAATCCGAACTAATCAAGAAGTTGTCGAAATGAGTTTCCTGCATTATCATCGCTTTTACCATCAGCTTATCAGTTATCCCGTAATGATTGCTGGCATTAATAATAAATGAATCAAATTGGTCATATAACGGATCGCCTATTGATATGAGGTCTGGATTTGATGCTAATCCCTGATAAACCGTCAAATTGCGGAGGTTCGAATTCGAGTTTGGTATCGATACCTCTTCAAAGGTACCTTCAATTGCTGGTCTGACGGTGAGCCATACAGCTAATGAAAAGATTGACAGTATGATAATGGTCATGATGGTCTTTGTCGAGGGCTTGCTCAATGTGAAAATATGTCTCGCAGAAGTAAAATCACTTTTACGCCTTATGACTGTTGCTATTAGCAGGAATCAGCATCAACATTGGCAGGTTCGTCATTGTTGTTGATATTGAGAATCTATTTTATGTTAGAGGGGGTGATGCGTTGTTAGATACTTGGTTTACAAACTTATAATTTCAAACTTTTATTCTGATTACAAAATTGAGATACCTGTCCCGATATTTGTCTCTCCTTAGGGAAGTAAAATCATTAGTATTTAGTATTAGAGTAAAATGCAATAAATCCTCTAATGCTGTTACTCCTTTCAATCCTAACCTCTTCACGAAAGTAAAATTATTAGTACTCCCCATCATATGCTGAGTAGACGAAACTTGTATGAGCTCTTACTTTCAAATTCTTAAAATATTTGTACATGATACGAATTTATCGTGAAAGAGTTTTTGATGTGCTCTGGAGAATTTAAGACGCCGATTTTATATATTGTACGCAAATGCAGGAATGGTCATACCATGATGATTTATTTTCAGGTCCTGAATTACAACGAACAGCATAAAAGATATACCTTAATCTTTCTAGCTCCATTGCTTGCTAATAGTACGCTGATTGGGTATGTCGCTATGGTTTCAGTACGTTTTTCCTAACTACAGCAGTGATTCGAAGATGACCTTAGCCAGTCAATCTATCAAAAAGCCTTTTGAAAATATTGAATTATCAAAATTATTAAACAGGCTAAGAGAAAAGAATAGTTCTATCGCAAATGTCTTTCGTCTCCCAGTCAGGTTGGAACCATCATTCCGTCCTGGTAGGGGATTTTTCTATCCTGATATTGAATTAGCTACGCTAGAAGAGCAAACAAGTTTCCTTGAATCAATTGGAAAAATGGACATAGTAACACGCAACCCCTCCGTTTCAATAATGCAATGCCCTTATTGTAGTTCTCACACATTCTGTTCAACATTTGTTTGCAAACTTTGTAGGTCGCCTAATATCTTGAGAGGATCAGCAATTTCACACGAGCCCTGTGGCAATATTGATTTTTATGATAAATATGTGACCGACGATGGGACACTGCTATGCCCAAAGTGCAATAAGAATCTAAAAGCCATTGGTATAGATTATTCAAAATTGGACCTCATTTACAATTGCCTGAACTGTAAAGCTATGCTATCGGACATAGTTCAGTCCTACAAATGTCTTCACTGCGGAAAGTCTTCAACTTTGGAAGAATCTCGAATTTTGCTGTTGAATGAATATATATTTGATGTAGATAAATTGTCAAATATATTAAATATTGATAAATCTTTGCTTTCCGTGATTAAAGAGTTAGATAATATAGGAATCAAAGCAGTCTACCATGGCGCAGTTACAGGTGCCTCAAGAATGTCACACATTTTTTACCTAGTCGTATATGCTGAAAAAGTAGAACGACCATTTTTAGTTGCCGACATCATAGAAACTGATCATAAAACGGATGAAATGCGTCTTCTATCTTATATTGGAAAGTGTGTCGACACAAGAATTGAAAACAAAGTTATCGTTGCGGTGCCTAACTTGGAGGAAGAAGGCTTGAGAGAGCTAGTTGTTGCTAATGGAATAATGTTAGTCGAATCAAGGTCTAGAGAAGACATAACTTTGGATCTTGTTAAGGCTATCAAACAAATACACGACATGAGGTTTGCAAAGATTAAGGGATGAAAAACAAGAAGATATCCCTTGCCATCGTAATAATTCTAAGCATACTTGCCTCATTCTGTCTAGCAGCATCCCTAGCTATACTTTTGGGAGTAAACATTCTATCCCTCAGTATTTTAGCTGTCGCTGCACTTACGTCCGGTTATCTGATGATGTTGTTCAAAAGACGCAATGACTTGCGACCTGGCTCTCGAAGAATTCAAATACCATTTATTCTCTTTGGAATCTTGGTTATTCCTGTAGTCGTTACAGTGTCAATCCTGCTTATTTATTCCTATGAACTCCACTTGGTTCTTGTTTCCCTTATGATGCCATTAACCTTCATCAATGTTATGTTTTATTTACCTATTGCAGTTTATGATAAATTTTTCAATAGTCCTGTGCATAATAGAGTATTGGCGTCCCTCCCAATTATTTCGATAATTGTACCAGCATACAATGAGGCGGCAAACATTAGACATACTCTAGATTCTATTATTGAATCTGATTACCCCGCAAAGGAGATAATTGTTGTAGACGATGGGTCAAGAGATTTGACCTATGCCGTAGCAACACAGCACATGCAGACTCATAAACAATGCACGATTAGGGTTATACGAAAGCAGAATGGTGGAAAGGCATCAGCTATGAATTATGGATTACAGTTCGCATCTGGCGAAATCGTTGTTATTGTAGATGCTGATTCTCTCATAGAAAAAAATACATTGAGAGATATTGCAAAAGAATTTCAACGCCCTGATGTTGTTGCTGTTGCAGGAACTGTCAAAGTCCTAAATCCTGTTAATATTCTAACACACTGCACTGCTTTAGAATGTGTCGCTGTACCAAATTTACAAAGGCCAGCATTTAGTCTATTGGGCATAGTTATGATTGTACCTGGTGCGCTAGGGGCATTTAAGAGAAAAAGGATAATGCAATGTGGATTATATGACAGAGATACAATTACTGAGGATTTCGACCTTACAATAAAAGTTGCTAAAGGAGGAGGAAAAATAGTCGCCATACCTGCGATTTCATATACAGAATGTCCGACTACTCTTAAGGGCTTTTATAAGCAGAGAATTCGCTGGTACGGCGGAGTTTTTCAAGGCCTTTTAAAGCATAATAATGCCATGATGAGCAGCAGATATGGCATGTTAAATAGGCTTGGATATCCGATTACATTATTGATGTTTATTGTTCCTCCCTTTCTTGATATCGTAGTTATTGCATTCACGATTCTTGCAATTGTAGGAGGTTTACCTATGTCCTATCTAATCGCATTCTCGCTATTTTTTGCTTTTCAGTTTTTTCTATCTGGCATTGCCATTATGATAGATAAAAATAGGCCGTGGAATCTTATTTTTTATGCGCCATTTAGTATTTTTGGGTATAAACAGATTAACAACTTTATTGTCATAAAAAGTATTTTTGATGTAATAGTGCAAGGAAGAAACATGAAATGGTAAAGAGAATATCAGTTTTTAAATTACTGATATAATTATGAGCTAAAATATCTCACCTTGTTTACGAATCTGACGATGAGCTGATATTGTTAGTGTATATCTTGCTGATATTATTTTTTTTCTCTCTCTATTAAATATGATTTAGCATGAGTGACTCGCAAAAAACCAGAAGCATGTCGTTCTTTTCTCGCGTGATATCCTACAATGCTATGTATCTATCAACAAAGCGGCACATCTTCATATTCTTACGCTGAGCATTTGGCCGTTAAGTTGGATTCAGTCTCTTAGGAAAGGAAAATTGATACAACAATTTCTATCAATGCAACAGGTAGAAGGAAATCTGGGTATCTCATATCCGGTGAGCAGTGCTTCAATTCTCCAACTTGAGGATTTTTGAAATTAAAATCGCCTCATCTTAAGATATTTGTCCATTTTCTCTACTCTTTCATAAAGAGACAAATATATGTTGAATTCCCCTCATTACTGCCTGCATATCCATGAACAAAGCCTGGGCTTTTTCACCTTCGCTATATCTCCTTAATCATCCAGCACCTGAAATTATTTTGATAGGACTTTTGTCAATTACTGCCGTACTAACTTTGAGCAGTTTTGTTTTACAGCCTTCATTTCCGTCTGAAATAATGTCTTATGGCGATAATGGTACTGCTCGTTCTAATTGCAATTGTGTTGTATTTAGAATAGATGACATTCAAGATCATTGGGTCAGGTCTGCTCAGCTAGCAGCCATGAATCAGTTCATCGATCGAAATCAAAGCCTGACGCTTGGAATAATAATGAGTATCATAGGAAATGATACTGAAATAGTAAATAAAGTGAGAGAAGGACACGATATCGGTCTTTTCGAACTAGCCGTGCATGGATGGAATCATACTGATTATACAAAGATGAGTGAAGAAGAGCAAAGAACTTCTATGAACGATGCGAACAGAAGGATGAGTGCATTATTTGGAAATACTTCGGAAATATTCATCCCTCCACTTAACGCCTTTAACAATGATACTATAAATGCCATGCAACAAGTTGGTATGACAATACTGGATGCAAATAGCTCGTCTTTTGATGAGCTTGAATTGAATGACAGCAGCAGCAATAATAGTAATGAATCGCAAACTCTTTCGTCACTTCCAATGCAATCTAAAAACTTCTTCTATGTACCTTCGACTATCGCATTCAAGGACTATTATCAAGACAAACCCACTAAGAACTCAATTCAAAACATTTTCAATAATGTTACACAGAGTATCGATGCGCATGGTTATGCCGTCATTATAATCCACCCACAGGATTTTGTGCAAATTGACGCAAATGGCAGTCTCACAAACATACTAGATGAAAATGAGATTAATGATCTTTCTCGCCTTATTGATTCGATATTATCAAACAACATACGTATAGGTTCTCTCTCTGAAATAATAGGAGAAGCGAAAAGCAACATGAGGATAATGCCAAACTTCTCTGTAGCCTCCGCCTCCTCAAATGTCATAATTAATAGACCCACACAATTTCATTTTACAACCCTATCGCCTAGTTTGAATTCTTCGACCCTTAGCAATTGCTCCGGTGGCTGGGAGGTCACAGGAGATTTTTTACCCTCGGAGTCAGACTATGACGTTAAGGGAATCAATCAGACCATTCCACTCCATAGTTTAGGCAGTTCTAATAATACTACTACAAGAACCTTCAACTCAGAGTTTTTGAGAGCTGTCGAGATGGAAGGATGGGGGCTAACCCGGGAAGGAGATTATATAGGTATATGGGATGGCAGATTCTGGGGCCCTTCTTCTCTAGCACTTAACTCCCAAGGTCAGCCTATGATTGCCGGTATATCTGCAGGAACTGATGGAAATACAATTCCCCATGGCTACAATTTCACCATCCCTACACTTCCCTCGCCTTGGAACACTAAGACCTTCATGGCTCTTGACCTCGGATCGAGCGAGGTTGGAAAGCAGGTAAATATATACACAGGCGCCGGAGGTGGTGCAGAAAAAGATGCAGCAATGATCACACAAACAGACGCAAATACCGTTTGTATGTATCATCCTAGACTGACTCTGCATCCTCCCGATCCTATATCTGTCGAAGGGATGGGACGGCCAGATTCTACGATAGCTGAAATTTACAATAGATTTGGAAAATACATTTATGAAAAGGCATCAGAGATTCAAGTGACTCCTGCTAGCGCTGCTGCTGTGATATATGTAGAATCTGCAGGACAGCCATTTGGCGAAGATGGGAGAATGACTATTAAATTTGAGCCATGCGTGTTTTATGAGATGTGGGGTAGCAACCATTCTGAGCTATTTTCGCAATATTATCAATGTAATCGTCCTAATGACAAATTCAGGGAGTCAGCCGCAGAAAACTTTACTGAATTACATGGTGATCATTTCAGAGAATGGACTGCCTTTAATTTGGCCCTAACTTTGAATGAAGATGCAGCTATGCAATCAATATCTATGGGACTAGCTCAAATAATGGGTTTCAATCATCATAAGATAGGATACCCTTCCGCCAATGAGATGTTTAATGCTTTGTCCAATAGCACAAAGTCTCAACTCGATTCCCTCTTTTTGGCACTTTCCTACAGAGATGCATCAGGCAAGAGTTGCCTTGACCCTCTAAAAATCGAAGATTATGTATCGTTTGCCAACTGTTATAACGGTGAAGGAAGGGATGAAGAGTACGGATCTAGGATTTCGCAAGCTGCAGCATCTTATAAGGCTCTAACATCCAATAGAGTATATCCATCCTCTTAATATTATTAATAATAAAGATGATAATTTTTTTACAGCAAATACTATAACCTGTCCTTGAACTGAGTTGCAATCTCTCTTGATTGAATCCATCCTCGAAGGATGCGGATGCTAATACGCACCTATTTTTTTAGGAATTTATCACATAGCGCATTATATATGTTGATGATATGGCCCAATATCCAAGTTTTAGGCATTGTCACACAACTATTTGGCATGTGAAATGAGGGAGAATTCTGTTCCTTATATTTTCGAAACATTTTGAACCATGGCAATCAAATCAGAAATCCTAGAAAAATTCCCAATTTCTTCCAGCGCATGCGCGTCGCTTCCCAAATGAAACCTTACTCCATGTTCCTTAAATTTTAAAAGCCATCTGGGAGGTGGTCTCTGATATTTTGCATTAAGCTCTATTATTTTTCGATTTGAAAATATCTGAGAAGCTAAAACAGACAGTTCATAATCATCAAGATCAAAAGTAGGCTCTGGTGCCAGATGACCTATTACGTTTACATCAGGATTCTGTATCGCAGCCATAAGGGCCTCTATCCAGATTTTCTTATCTCCAAATATTGTATGGAAGCTAGCGACAATGAAGTATTCTCTACTATATTCTCCTAGGCAATCAATGGACCCATCCTTGAGAATTTTTGCCTCAAAACCAGGAATCACCTTTAATTTATTGTTGCTGCTAACTAGTGCAGTCTCTCCTCTGATTTCATCAAGATATCTTGGCACCCACTCCGACGTTCTTCTTACATGCTCCGTAAGGGCAATAACTTTTAGTCCAATTTTTTCAGCGCGTGCTATGACATTCTTGATTGTCAAGTCAGGTGCAGAATGGTCGTTGTAGTTACAATGAATATGGTAGTCCTGATCCTTGTCCAACTGTGTGTTTAGGATCATGAAACCCCCGCTTTTTATTGATTGACTTCATATCTTCTATGAGAAATTACTGCCCAAAATATGATCGTACGTATAGCAACAAATGCAAAGATGACATTTGGGTACTAAAAAATAATGAGGTCCTAGGGTTTCCTAGTCGTACACGCTCCGAGAACTATCATGATAATAAAATCAGTAAAAAAATTCCTTAAATAATCATCATCTCAATGCACTCATTCCTTACCTTGTGCTGGGAGCCTTCATGAACGGATATATTTTTTCTATTATTCCACAAGTTACAGATGATACTTTTATTATCAAGGTATTTGGATGGTCAAGTTCTAGGAAGTACGTTACTAGTTCTGTGCTTTTTTCTTTGAGCTGAATGCAGGGGCTCCTTGTAGGCCATAGCCATCATTAAGTTAAAGAAGCAGAGACGCATATGTAAATAACAATAACTTCAATTTGACCTCTGATTATTTCGAAATAGAGAGGCTGGTAGAAGACCTTGCCAAGCTTTACTCTACTGCTTGCGCAACAGCTTGGTTCAAGATAGAAGGGAACAAGCGCCCATCTCGGGAAGAATTCCGCCAAAAGGTTGTGGAATTCATGAAGCATTTTGAATACAGCCTTGCCTCTTTTCCACCAACTGCTGCAGCTGACCAATTCCGAGTACAGGCTAGGAAAAGCCTAGAGAGAGAAATCGCAAAGGTGCTTGCAGGCGAGAATAAGGATGTAGAAAAGCGCTACACATACTATGTGGACTATAGCTAAATTTCCTTTTGCAGCTGACTGATAAAAAATATCATAAACCTAGTTCGCTCTCGAGCAATTTTCTTAGCAGTTTCAGTATGCATATTTTCTTCTAATTTTAGCAACTTTGTTTGAAAATGGTCAAGTGTCCACCGGCTATCGTCTAAATTCCTATCGGACCTACAAAATGGGTCATCAGCGTTGTAAAAGGTTCTATTCTCTGAACCTGAGACACTAAATGTGCGCGCAATCCCTATTGCACCGAGCGCATCAAGCCTATCAGCATCTTGAAGTATTCTTCCTTCGAGGCTAGTTGGAACGACTTTCTTGCTGTAACTGTGTGCTCGTATGCAATAGCATATCTGAATTATTTTCTTCTGATCGTATCCGTAATTATCCAAGATTTTTTTTGCCAGTTCTGCACTTTCGTCTGAAGATCTGGATGATTTGGCACTTCCCTTGGGGTACACAACAATATCATGCAACAGGACTGCCGGAAGCAATACTTCCATGTCGGTGTCTTCGCACCTGCCTATAATCTCCGCATTTTTGTAAACACGCATAATGTGGTGGAAGTCGTGCGCAGGGTCTCGTCGCTTTAGCATCCTCTCCACTCTTTTGATGATCATATCCTGCATCATATACAGCGATCAACTATGATCTGTTATTAATAAAAATGGGCTGTTAGCCGAGGCATGTCCAACTATATCTTCCTGTCTCTAGCTTTTCAAAGCTCAAATTGATCAGTCTGACAGATGGAGCTGTGACCGCCTGTCCAACACCTGAAAATTTTCTACAACACTCAAAAGATATATGCTACCTTGTTTATGCTTATGAGGAAGTGAGTAACACAAAAGACTTGTATCTTTACATTTTGTGTAAAGTGTCTGGTTCCAGACAATCCGTGCTTTAAAA
Organism: Nitrososphaera sp.; assembly: GCA_036259955.1. Classification (GTDB taxonomy): domain Archaea; phylum Thermoproteota; class Nitrososphaeria; order Nitrososphaerales; family Nitrososphaeraceae; genus Nitrososphaera. The sequence goes on from DATAAU010000167.1 coordinate 10,273, forward strand.
GTTCCAAGCCATCTTCATTAAATCTTATTTAAGAGATATTTGGCTCAGTTCTATTTTGCCAACAGCTTAGGCAAAAGTTACCTTCCTGTTGAAAGATGAATGCCTCTTGATGACATGTATCACAGCTTATCTTATTCTCTGTAGAGACTATTATTATTGTTATCGTACTAACTGCTGCATTGTCGTAGTCATCATCTTCGAAATAGAGATCTAACATTGCCTTGCTCTCCTTTTATTGTGTTGTCTGCTATTTCGCCTTAGTTGTCTATTGCAGCATGGACATCGAATAGTACAAGACTTAAAATACTTGGCACACTTTGTACAATATTTAAGACCCCACGAATATGGACTAGGCGAGGGAAAACATGGATATGCTAATCTATCGCACAGATTTCTACACGGTGGCATCACTTTAGAACTGAAAATTCTTGCTATAATGTAGCTAGCACCAAAGGGGGAGGGAGAGGGAAGAGCTTGTTATGCCATCTAATGACACTTGTATTATGATATGATGCTATAAGGTAGCTCGATCCTGTTTTAAGATCTGTAAGCATAGTTGGTCGACGCGGTAGGAATTGGTTATCGTAGATATTCAAGTCATACAATACAATGAAGGCTATTGCTACTAAAAAGTGTTGGAGTACAAAAGAAAGATTACATCAACGGGTGCTCTTTTTGGAGACAATCGAAAGGATAAGTTCCTCTGTTTGCACACCCTTGCGCTGTCAAAAGTAGGTTGCCAAGACAGTATATACTATTTATTCAAGATGCAGAGCTGACGCAGCTGCAGAGGTTACTCTTTCCACCGCTCTACTGTAATGTCTGACTTCTGAACACCGTGTCCATATTCACTACGCTTTTTGCCCTGCCAGAAGTATCCAAGCTTCACTGACTTTTTCTGCATCAACCCAGAACAGGTTAATCCAAGTCGAAGACGTATATAGTGCTTTTATGACACCTTGTTTGTCCTGACAACGTGAGTTCAAATTTGCTACAAGCGTTAAAGTAGGCTAGCCAGATAATCCTTTGTCCTGAGACTAATTGCTTAATATGTAATATCTGCTAAGCTACTCAATGAGGATGGCCTCCTCCCCTAATTGTTAATATATTTGAACTTTGTTTCTTTCAGTGGTATAGCTGAATTCAACATTGAATTCTCAAGGACAGCAGATCTGTGTTGTATGTGGTAGAGTCATCAAAGCAGAGGCTATCAAACAAAGAGTGGGTGGAAATTATTACGTGGTTGATAAAGACGAGTGTGCTATGATATTGAAGAGATTTCATAGTGTATATGGAAATGAGTTTTGCATGATGCTCAGAGAGTAGCATCATAAAGCAATTTAATGTTGTACCACCTGTTATTGATTAGATAAAACCCTGGCAGGAATTTGAGGATTCCCAAATTCACTAGAATAGGCTGAATATAATTTTATTTCTTGTCCATGCTTTATTCTGTATTTGCTGGAAACAAGATTGATTACCTTGCGATAATCATCTTTTAATGAAATTAACTCTTCTGCTAGTTTTTCTGCTATCAGTATGTGACCATTGTCACCAGCATCCATTACTCTTCGAGCAAGTATAATACCTGGGCCCCATATGTTCTGTACATTATTGAGATCACTCACTGTAAATACAGGGCCTGATCCTAAGCCAATTCTTACTCCAAGAGAATCTGCATTATATTTATTCTGGTTGTATTCGTATATTTTTTGGTGAATCTGAATGCTCAGTTCAAGTGGTATTTCCGGATTTGAAAGAAATCCAATTACCATTCCATCGCCTGTTGGTAAAATTATTCTCTTACCTGCGGGTGTCTTTCTAAAAGAATCACATGAATGAATAAGCTCATTTAGAGTCTGAATTTTCCGAACTTGATTTTTCACAGACAACGTTGGATCAGAAAGGCCTACTATATCAATGAAGAAAAAGCTTGCATGAAAAGCTTCTGAGGGCAACCCTGTGTCCGATATCTTTGAACCATATGCATTCTCCAATCTATAGTAAATCTCCATACACTCTCTGCTATCAAAAATAAGATCTGATTTAACCAAGGGTGTTCCTATTACTGGCTTGGCACAAAGAGCACATGTAATTTCAGCTGAATTTGTAAGGGATGAGCGCTGCGCATTTTTGAAAATAATAGTGCCGTTACTAGCGATTTTAAAAGAAGTCCATTTAGGATCATA
>DATAAU010000168.1:0-8063 GCA_036259955.1 Nitrososphaera sp.
GAACCACCAGACATTCTAGTAGGATCCCAAGGATTTTTGGATGATCCATAATGTGGATTGATGCCTGTTATTCCACTTGCAAATTCGTGTAAATTATTCGTCCCTATAATCACCGCTCCTGCTTCTCTAAGATTTCTCGTGATTGTAGAGTCGTAATCAGGTACAAAATCAGCAAGAATTTTTGATCCGCTAGTGCTTCTTACTCCTTTAATGTAGATAAGATCTTTCAAACTAATCGGGATTCCGTGTAGAGGCCCAAGGTATTTGCCTTGTTTGATAAGTGAATCCGCGCGCTCCGCTTCTATTCTTGCTGACTGATCAATTATAGTTATGAACGCGTTAAGTTTAGGATTGAGTTTTTCAATCTTTTTAATAGTTGTTTCAACCAACTCTACACTGGAAATCTCTCGAGAAGCTATGAGTTTAGAAAGATGCTTTATTGTTAGTTTACTGACATCCATCAACGATCTCGAATAACTACGCAACTGTCATTATTAAAATAGAGAATGTAGAGTAGATAGAGAGTATGTTATTTTCCTTGCTATTGTTTTCGAGTCCTTGTTTGACGTTTTTCTGTCGGATCCGTCTGGGTCCGCTCTATTATTAGTTATTCCTAGAGTTGTCGGTACTGTGTCTTCTGATGCATAAATGCGAGAAATACGTCCACCATCTTTTGCACTATAAAGCAGACATTGGCATATACCACTACATCAAATCCCACATCTTCAATGCATTCAAGCAATGTTTGGCCTTCAAGTCTTTGGACCTTTTTCTGATGGTTACTTCTGTTACGCCTGCCGCCACAGCTATCTCCCTCTGAGTTGTAGCCTCACCAACGATTAGGCAGGATAGGTAAAGGACTGCTGCTGCAAGACCCATAGGATCCTTACCCGCAGATATTTCTCTATTTATCGTATCATTCATTGTAGACATTGCCACTCGTTGGGTTTTCTCACTCAGTTTAGCCCTATTTGCTATCTTGATAATGCATTTCATGGGGTCTACTGATGGCACTTTTATGTCAAGTTCAAGAACAAGTAACCTATAACCACGTGTAAGCATCCTGCGTTTTACATTTGTAACTTCGGTGAGATCGCTGAGGGTTCTTGCAGATCCCAACTCTCTGCACGCAATGTATATCGCTGCGGCAAGTATGGAAGAAACAGACCTACCTCGTGCTAGTCGCTTTTCTTGTGCTTTCCTGTAGATATAAGCTGTTTTTTGTACCATCGCATCTGACAAACTGAGTTTGTCCCTTAACCTTTCAAGTTCGTTAAAAGCTTGCAATAGGCTCCTATGACCTACAGCTTGGGCCCTAGTTCTGGCATCCCAGGTCCTTAACCTTTGCATTCTATAATTCATAGACGCGTCCAGATTACGTCCCGCAGAATCCTTGTTTACTCTGCCGATTATTGTGGATAATCCCATGTCGTGGAATGCGAGCGAACTAGGAGATCCTACTCTTTGCCTGCTGTTATTCTTAGAACTAAATGTTCTCCATTCTGCGCGTCGTTCTGTCTCTTTATCTGGAGATACCCTGCCGCAAATGCCGCAAACTATCTCGCCGGAATCTAGGTCTGTGATCTGACGACCACTATCACACATATAACATACTATTGAAGATTTCATTACTATGAAGAAGAAAATACCGTGGGGTTTCTTAATGTTTTAGCAGCTCTATCTAGTTGGCTCAACTACATACGAGCAGCACTATAGTTTCACCTTTACTTTTGTTATTTCTTGTAATGTGGTGCTAGGATAGTATTAGCCGGAGTCCCGATATGCGGCAATATTCTATCTTCTATGATATCTAGCGCCCTACTAACATAGTCATTTGTAAGCAGCGACGGCATTTGCAGTCGAAGTGACTTTGGAAGTGCTGAATTGATTGCATGAAGTATTCTGATTTGTTTGTCAACATCGCTTTGATATCTACACCGTGCAATTATTGGAGTTATTTGATTGAAAATCATGATATACATAATAACTACTCATACATAGGTTATAAGCATTGGAATCGAGTGTTAGAATGCCAGTCTTCTTTATTGATAACATCCGTCTTTTTCTAGATACTCTGTTCTAAAGTTTTCTCTCATAATTCCAAATATCGCCTGTCAACTCTTTGATTATCGTATTGCTATTGGCACTTTTGGAGGTGTACTTCAATTTCTAGGTCCTGAACGTTACATCTATGAAAGCAGACGGTTGGCTGAGTGAATGAATGATGCGGCAATATTAGCTGATGACAAATGAACCGATTTGTAAGAGTAACATTCGTAGTTGCAAATTCAAAAATGGATTAATGATTTTTCTTGTATGAGTTCATTTTCTGATGTTTTTTCTGCCAGAACCTCTGGGTCCGTCTAAAATTAAAAATCATTAAAAAGCACACTCACGCTTAATTTAATTCAAGAATTCCGTGACACAACAGACTTTCCAAATGACATACTCCCAAAGCGACCATGTTTTGATAAGGCAGTGATATAACTTTAATAATTTCAACATGCTATTCTTCAAAAGATTAGATTAGAAATTGAACGATGAAAATTTGTTTGCTGCTACTCTAAATTTATGGCAAAACTATGGCCAGGCTTGGAGTGAAATGTATAATCAATTTATGAGAAATTATATCGACTTGACAGAAAGTTGGCTGTACTCGGGAACAATAGCACAACTACCTCAGCTAAATAGTGCATTTGGTACGGCTAGTATGGTAAAGGGAGTTGATATTATAGGAGCTAACATAACAGGGGACAAACAGGTGACGTTATATCTTAAATACAATGGTAAGGGAATTGCGCCCCCTCTCATTATTCGAGCAGGTGCTGTTAGATTTAATTTTGATGCTTATTTCTCCTGGATATACAAAACTCCATTCAAGATATCATGGCTACTATCAGGCAATAGCAAAGTTAAAGCTGAATGGAAATCGCCCCTTGCAGTTGCAGTAGAATTAGTAGGAGACACTATAACATTGAATGATGTGAACATCATCGGTGTTAGTGTACACAATCAATAGAGTCTCATTCTTCTGTCTGTTTATTTGTCTTTGTTGTTTTTATTAAACAACTCCTCTTCTTCAGATCTTTGAATGTCATCACAATACGTTATTGTTATTTTTTTCCAACAACTGCTTATTAGCTTTAGTTTTCGTCTTCTTATTAGATATTGTCTTTAGTCGTTTTTGTTAGTTTGGGGCGTCCTGCATCATAGAGACAAAGTATCTGAAATATTGGTAATTGCTTACTTCACCCCTTTACCATTGTCAGCGCTGGCACTTTGTGAGTAAAAATGCACATCATTTTACCTCGATAAAGATATTCATCAGGGGTGAGCGATAGGTCACAGTTCTTATTATACACAAGAATGATGTCAATAGAATCATAGAATTTAGAAAAGCCAAAATCAGCGTTTGTGGAAAAGTACTGTTAATCTTTTGGTTAAGATAATCCATGGTATGTAATACCCCATATCTCATTTTCAGCCTAGGGATACCCTTACCTCTTACAAATAGAAAGTGTGCATAGATGTTAAGAAATTGTGAAATCATTTCTTATTGAATACATGCATAGAATAAATAGCAAGTTGTAGAATTACCGAATGACGGAATATGAGTGATTTTGCCTATTTTCGCTTTATGAGCTATAACATGCTAACTATTGAGGAGCAACATCATAGAGAAGAGATCATTACGCTTACGGAGCAGGTCCTTGACGCTAAAGGCCTAGAATGCGATTCTAAAATATCCAAAATATCTGAAGAACAATTGAGAGAATACTTGAGGGAGTTAGAAGACTTCGGAAGAGAAAAAAGAAAACTGAAGAAGATGTTGCAGAGGATAACAGGCGAAAAAACGCGCTTGATGTTATTTGTATAGAGTAGCGCTACAAAGTCAAAAAAAGAATCGTTGAGCTCCCTAATTCATTGAGTACCGATTTTGAATGTTTTTTTCTGCTGAGTCCCTCTGGGCCCGCCTTTTTGTATTTTTAGCACTCTTCTGACGACCTGACCTATCCTAAACGGACTTCTGAAGTTATTTCAATAGTTGCAAGGTAAAAAGTCATGTATGTGTTTTCACGTACCATGACACTCAAATTGAACAGGTGTCTTTTGGTATAGAAGCACACTTCAAATACTTCTAATGAGATTGACTATAACTGCTCTTGCTTGCTCTAATTCAAGTAGTATTATAGCATCTATACGATAAGTTAAACTTTAAGTAAATAATGCTGATGCGAAACTTGTTACCTCATTCTAGACCGCATCCTGTCACGCTGCCTGATCTTTATTATTAGCATCTATGCACCCTACTAATCTTATTAACGTCAATAACAATACTCATTCACAAGTCCTTGGTGGATATTCCATTCTTAAATACAGATATCTGCTCCTTGTAGTCAAGCACAGGCCAAAAATGGATTCGCTTAACTCCTGCATCGACGAGATTCCTAATTTTTCTGAGGCATTCATCCAAAGAGCCGAAAAGTAGCTTTTGCTCCAAGTCTTCTGCAGATCGTCCTAAAGCTGGAGAGAGTACCTCTTTAACCACCTTGCGAACCTTGTCTTTATCATCATGGATATATCCAAACATGGACACAACAGCGTTATCAAATGGCTTATCCCCTTTTCCCAGCGATTTTCTGTAGGCGAGCAAGAAATTCCATTTCTCTTTGAATTTTGCAGGGGTGATATTATAGGCTGAAGCCATCCAGCCGTTGCTGTGCTTTGCAAGCCTCTTGAGTCCCACTTCAGAACCCCAGCTACCGACATATATTGGCGGATGAGGATTTTGAACCGACCTAGGCAGCAATAAAATCTCTGTAAAATTGTAATACTTCCCTTTGTAATCAACAAATCCACCACTCTCATCGTTACTTAACAGCATGACTAGTATTTGCAGCGCTTCTGAAAACCTTGGCCACCTCTCGTTGAAATCAATTCCAGATGCATCATAATCGCCTTTATGTGAACCCGGTCCGACACCAACAAATAACCTGCCAGAAGATAGAATATCAATAGCTGCCAATGCCTTGGCACACAGGACAGGATTTCTTACTACAATGTTCAAAATTGAAGTACCAATCAAGATGCGTTTTGTGCAAGATGATATAGCAGATAACGCAGTTAGGGCGTCAAGCCAACTAGTATGGAACACTATATGGTCATTCACACTGAGAGATTCGTATCCAAGGGCTTCCGCGTGCTGAGCAAGCGATATTATTTCTTCCTTTGTAGGCTCTTTACCATTGAATCCCATTACCGGAACGTGCACACCAAACTTGATTTGATCCGACAGATATTTTCATTGTCAAATAAACTGAACAAAGATATTATGTTTTCTTGATGCTAAATTCATACATGCTGAGACTAATCTATACAGAGGTCTGATTGTGCATGCCTAGTAGAAAATTCTTGTGCCGAGATGTGATAGAGTATCTGGCTTGGCTTGAGCGCAATATCCTTTTTGAATTGTATTCTTCTTATGTTGAGATGAATTATCTCTCTTGTATTTGAGAAGAACTAAGAGAGAGAGGATTATGTCAATACTCACGATCGAAACCGCTACTGAATCAGACGAAAATTTGTCATAACTGTCATAGTGCGGCCTTTCGCCACAGACCCAGCTGCACGTTGGGAGTGGCCTGATTCCTCGTAGTACTTTTTGCATTTTCCTAGCTTTGTTAGATCTTTTGGAGGAAAAGTATTTACACATAAAAGTGTCTACTATACTGAAGGCTACGCCGCCGCAGCACTGGCTTCTGCCAAATATCCATTATTTCATCCTGCCATTTAGCTTCTGCAGTCAAAAGCAGGACTGCTGGCTTTTGGTAGCAAGGAGGTTAAGCGAATGACTAAGGGTGCCTCTAATGAGTCAGTATGATATTACTTATATATTAGTATAAAGTTCACTTTGTTAACTGTGACAAGGGAGTCGGCTAAACGAGAAGATCCAACGCTGGCTCCTCATGTTAATTCTCCTAAAGCTACTGAAATCCTCCATGGTGCTGATAAGGCTGTAGGAAGAGGAGTTCAGTTTATGCAAAACGTAAAGGAAAGGATGGATATTTACTTTGACCATAGAGCTCCATCTATTGTCATCGATATCGAAGAATACCGGAATGGATACATGGACATAAGAAGACGAGGTGGAAAGATACGAGCCTTCACGGAGATCACTAGTGAAAATATCCACTATTGCAAAGAGTTGATGAAGATAGTTGATGAACTTCGTCACTTAGACGGTGTTAAGGGCGGCATGGCGGTTAGCGAATCAGAATATATGGCTACTACGATTTTAGAAGAATCCAAGCCTTTAACAGAGGTTATCTATAGCAACGTAAGGGAAGTTGTAGAACAAGGACAATATATCTTCGATACTTTCTGGAACTCTTCTATTCCAGCTGAACAGAAAATAAAAGAAATTGAAGAAGGACCATTACGTTATAGAACAAGACTAATAGAGAATCCTGACGAAATTATTAAAGAAATTGGCCGCCTTACTGCTAGCTCAAAGAAGCTTGACACATGTTTGACTTCCGGTGGCCTACAATATAGCCATGACTATTTCTTTGAGATAAAGAAGAAGTTGCTAGAAAAACAGAGACTAGGAGAGCACGAAGGTATTAGGTATATCACTAACATTGATAGCGGTAACTCACAGATATCCAAGTTGTACCTTGAATTGGGTATTCAAATAAGGCACATGAAGAATTTGCCACCAATGAGTTTTGGTGTTTCAGATAAAGAAATAGCAGTAACAATAGAAAAGATGGAGGGAGGTGGGAGAATACAGAGTCTACTCCTCAGTACTGAACCTCTATATGTCAAGCATTTTACATCTCTTTTTGAAGAGATATGGAGGAATGGAATTGATGCTGCGATACAAATACGAAATTTAGAGGAAGGTCATGAGATCGCAAACGTTGATGTTCTTCCCAATTCTGAAGAATCATTACGAAAAGCTTGGACGTTAGTAGGTTCTGCAAAGGAGGAGGTACTGCTAATGTTCGCCACCTCTTCTGCGCTTAGGCGTCAGGCCAAAATGGGTGGGTTGCAGGTTCTAATTCGAGCAATCCAAGAAAATGGGGCAACTGTGAGAATCCTGATACCAGATGATAGAAATGCTGTTGGATTGGTTCACCAAATAAACAACGTCCTTCCTCAAGTCTACATTAGACTTATGGATGGTAGCTTGAAGACTAGCATAACAGCGGTCATAACAGATCGGAAGCAAGTAATGCTTTTTGAGCTCAAAGATGACACAAAGGAGATTTCTTACGATGCAGTAGGCTTGGCTCTACACATAGATAGCAGAACGTTAGCTGTATCTTACGGAGCTTTGTTTGATAATCTGTGGAAGCAGACCGAGCTTTACGAAAAGCTTGCATCCCATGACAAGATGCAAAAAGAATTTATCAATATCGCTGCCCACGAACTGAGGACGCCGATTCAACCAATACTTGGATTGTCTGGAATCTTGCAGGATCTTGTCCAGAAGGACCCCGAGAAGGTCTATGTCGAAATGATATTGAGAAATGCCAGAAGATTAGAAAAGCTCACTGAAGATTTACTCGATGTAACAAGAATTGAGAGTCATTCGCTCAATCTCCATAAAGATCTATTCAACCTAAAGGATGTGATACTAGCCCAAGTCAATGACTACCAAGAACAGGCTGGTATTAACCATATAGAATTACATTATGATCATAGAGATATCATTGTGAGCGCGGATAAAGAAAGAATTACCCAAGTAATTGCAAATCTTCTTAGAAACGCAATAAACTTCACCGATGGAGGTGGCCTTATTTCTGTTAGGTCAGAGATAAAGAATGATCATGTGGTCATTAGCGTGACAGATACTGGCAGTGGTATAAGCCCAGAGATATATCCAAAGCTCTTTACAAAGTTTGCAACAAAATCCGAAAAGGGCACCGGTCTTGGATTGTTCATATCAAAAAGCATCATTGAAGCACATGGAGGCAGGATATGGGCTGAAAACAACAAGGATGATAAAGGTGCTACATTTAGTTTTACATTGCCGCTTGGCCGAGATAATTGAAGCT
>DATAAU010000169.1:0-8901 GCA_036259955.1 Nitrososphaera sp.
ACAATTCGGGTGAGCTATAAAGGATGAGGATAGAAGGTAGGATACGGCATTGGTATCACTACTGAATTTGTCGGACAATAGTCCAAAACAATCTTAATTTACTACAGTGGTTAACCAGAATAAAATAAGTGGACCGGGTGGGATGATTTGAACCCATGACCTTAGCAATGCCAATGGATTAAGAAATTCCAACGATGAGTAACCTAATCCCTTTTATATAGCCATTTTTAATGTCTCCCAATAAAGGAGAGAATGCACCATTACGATGCATAATAATCTCAAGAACATCGAAATAAACGGACGGCAATTACATTATGTAGAGAAAGGGGAAGAAGGTCATCAGCCAGCTATTATCTTTATCCATGGCGGACTTGATGATTATCGATGTTGGCAATATCAGATAGATATTTTTTCTAGGGAATACCGTACTATCTCATACAGTAGAAGGTTTGCTTATCCTAACAAATGGATTGGTAACATTGTCACAGATAACACCATTGAAGAGAATGCTAAAGATTTGGCTGAGCTTATACGAAGGCTAGACCTTGCACCCGCACACTTGGTAGGTGCTTCTTATGGCGCCTTTATTACGTTGTACTGTGTGTCAAAGAATCCAGAATTAGCGAAGACAATGGTACTTAATGAACCTCCAATCATGGAATTCCTTGCAAGAAGTCCTCTGAAAGAGGATGTTGAATTGCGTCAGACATTCAAAACTCGTGTCCTGAGCCCTACTCAAGATGCATCTAGGGCAGGGGACTTTAGGAAAGGAGCGCAAGTCGCAATAGATGGAATCATGGATATAGACAACTATTTTGGTCAGCTTCCAGAGGAAGGCAAGCAGTATCTAATAGATAACGCAAAAAGCATTGAAAGTGAATTAGAATCCTCAATGTCTACATCCTATACCATTGAGGATGTCAAACAGATAACAACAATACCCATGCTTCTAGTAAAGGGTGAACTTAGTCCCAAATACTTTCTTAGAATAGTAGACATTCTTTCTGAGAACATGCCAAATAATACAGAGCAGATCGTTATCCCTAATGTTAGTCACGACGATTTCAAGTCCGGCAACTTCTTCACCTCAAGAGTAATGGAATTTTTTGCAAGACATGATTAGTTAAAGAAGCAATTGTTGGTTAAGCTGTCGTGCTGCAAATGGTGAGATAGTAACAACAATCAGTAGTATAACTACAGCTTGGGGTACACGGAAAAATGTTACTGATGCTGTGGGTTACAGCATGCATTGCTGCTGAAATTGTCCGACAATAACTGAAAAGTCAATTTTATGCCGTATTTTACTAGACTGATAAAAATAGACGGGGTGGTGGGATTTGAACTCATGACCTTAGCAATGCCAAGTGTTGAGAGAAAAGAACTTGCTCAATTCATACCAGGTCTGCCATTAGCCATTTGGCGCTTTCCAATGCGACTATTGCAACAGAAGAGGAGGACGGATGTTTTAGCACGAAGTGAACTTACTATGAACTATCTGTTCCCTAGCTCTGAGATTTTTACATTACCAATTCAGAACCAGTGAATTAAAAGTATAGGACTATGCGGGGTACAATGACCCTGAGTTGGAACATCTAGTAGAAGCAATACTAACTACGGCATCAGTAGTGGTTTAAATGCACAGGTACTTGCTACTGTCATCGAAACTATCAAGAATCAACCAGAAATGGCTAAAGTTACTTTTCAAGTGCAAACACAATGGCAGAGCGATGACGGATTTAAAATTACTTCGACTGGTAAGAATTTTCAGATAGGAAGTCAGACGGTCGAGAGACGTGAAGCCTACACACTGGCGAGTGAGTAGCCAGACGAAATGGGAGGTATGAGCAAAGGTTCTACCGTTTGTGAAATGTGTATGGCTAGCATTGGTTCATGCATCTCTCAGACAATTGTAGCTTATGTAACCATGATAGGTGTTCAACTAGATAGAATAAGAATTCAAAGAAAAGGTGATGGGGATATCAGAGGATTCACTGGCGTATCAGAAGACGTAAGGCCAGGTGCTGAAGAATTTCGGATGGATATTCATCGGGAGAGCAAGACTGCTTCTAAGGAGCAGCTAGAAAAGTTATATGAACTAGGTAAGAAGTTTCACCAGCCATCGATACATTGACACATGGAACAACAATAAATACGGCATATAACAGCTAGATATTTGCATCCCGAATAAACATCCTATAATCTTTTTATGAGTTATGGCATATATCATAAGAAATCATATGGTAATTATTACCTCTGGCGTAGCTGAAAGAATATCAGACTACATTCTATCCACTAATAATAAGATACTAGCTATATCAATAATGGATATTAGAGGAAATATCATTGCCGCTAACTCTAAAGAGTCCTTTAAGAAAGCATTTAGAGTAACTAGAGATGGCGATAAATATGGTGGAAGCCTTGCTGTTGCAGCCCTTGCTGTGGCAAATGAAGTACGAGAGGTTGCTGGAGAAGCCGAAGCTTTAATCACCATATACAAAAAATGTAACATGATGTTGTTACCCTTAACATCATTTCAGCTGTTGATAGGACTTGTACTTGAGCGCTCAGCAAATGTAGAAGATTATTACATCATTGCTAACAACGTTGAAAGATTCTTGATGGATACCGCTAAAGCTGACAATAGTAATAATAACCTCTGATGGTGTTTCGAAAAGAATCTCTTCTCTTTCTTCATCAAGGGGCTAATCATATTATTTAATTTGCAATTATCGACTGCCACGGCAGGCGGGCTGAGAGATGTAAACTCTCGCATTATCAGATAAAATGTCAGTAACAACTTCTTTTATCTATTTATTCAAACCATTGCAGGTTTTTGTCCTACAGCATCCTAAATGAGCTCAATTTGATATCATGGTCTATCAGAATAGAAGAAATGGTCAGAAGGGTGGGATGATTTGAACCCACGACCTCAGCTAGCACATTTATTGTAGTCACATCAGATGCTAATAGAACGAGATTGTTCAAATTGAAATATTCTAGGCAGTGTTGCAGTTTTTGTAATTAAGTGTCTCTTTAGAGAACTCATTCCTCCTAGCACCTCGAGATTCATCCTGATTACTCTTTGACTTGCTTCTATCATCATCTTTTGTACGACTCTCTCTGCTTCTGCGGAACAATAGACGGAAAAGACTAAATCGATAGGAACCAAACTAGCAAGATATACAGTTGAGCAAAAGCAGCCTTACACTAAAAGGGAAGAGACTCCATACATCTGTATAGGCTTGTATCTTGTTTGTCGATAAAATGCAGGCAGGATCCATTTTTTAAGATAGTGGATTGTACACATTTACAACAACTAAGAGAATGAGCGAAGATAAACCAGTTGAGGTTGAAGTTCGAAAATGGGATGGACATTCATTTACAGTGGAAGGCGTAAATGATCAATTAGAAAAACTGCTTAAAGAACAGAAGATAATTCGAACCCTTGCTTTAAGGCACAATGGCAATATGGCTCGGATTATCAGAGATGTCAGACTTAAAGGGAGAAAAGACTTCTACTTTACACCTGAACTTGAGACCACTGCTATTGACAATCCACTTTATCAGGGAACAACTTTTGAGTATGAGAACTTGGATAATTCTTTGTAAGAATATGTAAGATGGTATAATATTATTGGAAATAATATATTGGATATTTCATAAAGATAGGTTGTACATATGTTGCTCTTCTGATAATTCAGAGCTGAATATTATCAAAGTTTATGCTAACTAGCGAGAAATAATCTGTAAAGGTGAAAAACTAAGACAGGAAGAGGGGAAGAGACTGGGTTCACATGCATATCATATGTGTGTATATCTTTCTCTTGGTGCCATAGTGTATGCTATGTGTGTGTATGTGTGCCCCTCTCTAGCTCTCTCCCTGATTTATCCAAATCTTTTATCATTACTCCAGCCTACATTAATTTGTTCGATGATATGAGTGGATAAGCAAATACATGCTTATGACGAGCAGCAATCGTTTATCTTTCACTCTTCCTCTAACTTTGCCGTAGCCGAAGATCGACCTCATTTCAATGCCGTTGTTAACTACAATGAGAAAAATGGACCTGATAGGATTATTTGAACCCACGACCTTAGCAGTGAGATTAGATCTCTGGCGAAGGGTTCAAATATTGCTGGAACAAGGTGCTGCTCGTAAATTTTTGCTGCTGCATTATTTCTTCCTATGTCATCGACGCCGCATTTGGTCCACATAGTGGTGTTATGGTGGATATTATTGATTTGTTCTTTTTTTATCTTTTTTCCTACCATATTTTCTGAAGCGGGGGCATTAGAGAAGTTGTTTGTTGAATCTAATAATAGCAGTAAGAAATCTTTACCGGGATACAAGTGGCTAACCAAACAACCGAACTAGGCGACTGCCTAATTTCTTCTTATTCTTAATTTGAAAGGTTCTAGGCTCTAGCACATATCGTGTGTTAGACGCTTTGAATCAATCTTTGGAACTAAATTTCTTGCCATTAATGTTCATCGCTTTGTCGCATGTTGGAATAAAATATCAGATCTTGCTAATCTGTCTTTTCCTTTTCAAAGGCATTGATTTTGTCCATCAGGTCAGTCTGATTACGCTCCAGTGATTCTATTCGCTCTTTCAGATCCTTAATTATCACGCTCAATCGGCTGATTTCCATATTGGAACTGGAGCTGAGTGCGTCCAATTGATCATATTCTCTACTATCCACAAATGGTATTACATCTGTGATACTCTTAACCTTTAACTCAAATAATGAATAGTTCCCTAGTAGATAAAAAATGGACTGGGTGATGGGATTTGAACCCACGACCTTAGCAACAGCAGAGTTAAACATTTCACCATTCTATCCAAAGAATACAGTTATTGAAATGGAACTTCAGTGCTAAACTACCTAAATTCTAAGGCGACTGAATCCGTCTGTAATCATGCCTTTTCCTTGGGTGACCAGACTATCAAACTCCTTGCCAATTGCTCCACAAGTTTCGTCTTGCATCATCTTTGCAAAGACTTCATTTGCATGAGCTTGGTCTCTATAGAATTGCAGCGATACCCCAAGCATCTCATCATCATTTACAGAAAGAATCTTTGCAATGCTCTCTACACCCTCAGGAATTTCCTCGTCTGATTTTGTGCTGCTATTGTCTAGATAGTACATTTTTGAGCTTACCCCGTGTTCGTTAAGCCATTGCACCCATCGCTTTCCAAGCTGCGCTAGAGGCTCCTGATTCTTTTTCGGTGCTCTACTGAAGCTAATCTGCAGGTAATTTCCAGTCTCTTCTATTTCCTTTGCGAATTGGATTTTATTTTCCATGGCAGCATATCTATTCTTGGTACAATAAATATTGCCAAGGGAGTAAAAGGATAGTTAGTCGCAAGTGTTGTCATTTTCTAAAATCATCTTACACGTTTGAAATCCCCTTCAGGGCTTCTGTGATGTCTGGTCAAAGGTTGCTGCCGGACTTGTCCGACAATAACATAAAATAAAGTCAAACAATACTGTGTTTTGCCAGTGCGAAATAACTGTACCGGGTGGTGGGATTATTTAATTCCACGACCTCAACCAACTTTCTAAAGATGCCCTGCTCTCTACTGATTCTATCTTAATTCATATAATCAATATATGAGGTAGACGGGTTCAGTTGTAATCTCCTCGTTTGGCCTATGCCCATCATATCTTCTCAAAGACATAGATTCCATATCCTATCTTGCCAGAACTATTCATCCATTGAATGTGTTCAGAACGCTTTGCAAGATTTATCCTGTAACCCCTGCTCATCATAAGCGTCAGCAATTTCATTGACTCAGTAAAGCCACCACCATTGTGCTTTATCACACCAAAAATATCTGTTGGAAAGGCAAAATCTTTAGTTGTAAAGATACTGCTCTCTCTGAATCCCGCTTCTTTGAATAATACAATCCACCCACTAGATTTCAAAGGTCTATCAAATGAGCCTATTCTTTTTTCTACATTGTGGACAAGTTCATCATCGGGCTGATCATCAATCCAAATCAGCTCAATATCTCCAAATTGCCCACCTGGCTTTAATACTCTTGAGACTTCTCTTGCAATCTTGTCCTTGTCTTTATCAGGTACTGTAGCCAGAACGGACTGAGCAATCACTACATCAAATTGACTATCATTGAGGAAGTTCATATTCATAATATCACCTTTGATGATAGTTATCTGGGAAGATAGACCTCTTTTTTGTATCCTATCCTCTGCAAATTTTACAATGAGATCGCTGGAATCAACTCCTATTGCTCTACAATTATAATTCTCAACCAATCTACAAAGATCTTTAGCGCTACCACACCCAATTTCCAAAACATAATCTTTAGGAGTGAGACTCAATTTTTGGAATAGTCTATCAGTTGAGGTTACTCCTCCAGGATGAAGAGATACCTCACCGTCAAAAGATAAAACCAGAAGTTCAATAAATGGAAGCTTTGCAAGCTGTTCATCTGTCCACAAAGAAAAGTCTAAGGATGGCAAAGGAGGTTCATAAGGTTCATATCCTTCAGGATTCATGCCCTGCAGTATTATTCTTAAATACACATAGATAAACATCGTATGCGACCATACGCATTAGAACCACCCAAAAGGCAAACAACAAACAGCCTATTCCGGCTTTTTTCCCATCCTTTGCCACATTGGATATATAGTCAGAATGGGTATCAACCACCCTCATCAAACTTCTTCTTCTCATGGGATCTATCCAAAGTATTGCGAAATGGCTTCTTCCATTAGACTTCTGCTTGCTCCATAATTTAAGCCACATTCTAAATGGTGGTACTAGCTCGACTCCTTAGTACTTTGAAATATAGCATAAGGTGCCTGCCGAGTTTAAAAGGTAAGCGTTATATAGAGTAGTCAACTATAATATTATCTGTACAGAATAACTAATAAAAAGAAGATACAAGTTTTTATCAGGTTCCCAATACTCAAGTGATATTAGCCAATCGAACGATTATTGTAGTATACATGAATTCTATTAAAAACGATAACTATCATTACTTTCCAAGGACTACAACTGAAAAATTAGCAACAACAGAAGACAAAACAGGTGATGTAACTGTTGTAGACGAAATCGGGCTCGCAATCAAGATGTGGGATGATCATATAGAGAGGCTTGAAGCGAAGCTATCTTTTCTAATTAGATCATATGACGACCAGAACTCGGATTTGTTATATTCATATGAGAAAAAAGTTGCTACTCTCAAACGAGAGATTAATGATGCGATGGAACAGAGACAGATATTAATAGGCTAAGACAAATTAGTGTTATATAGGTATTCAATATTTTAAGCAGATAATGGGAAGAAACCTCTGCAGCTGATTTCAAAGACAGGGCTGAATAGACATCAGTGCTGGAAGAGCATTATCGACTGGATAGCATACGAGAGCAAGCAGGGATGTAAAAAGCCGAGGGATGTCAGACATCTCTAAACTTCTTCTTATCGGATTTGCCAATGATATTGCTGGTGAATTTGCCCGACAATTACTCCAAATGAGATTAATTCAATACAGTAGTTCAATAACGGGAAAAGATAGACAGGCTGGCGGGATTATTTGAAACCCGCGACGTCTGCCATTTCGGAAGGCAGATATCCTAATTCTTCTATTTAAGTAAACGCGTATTGAGAAGGCGATATTTACGGCTCAACCCCATCGGCCCCCTTTGCAATTGATCCCAACTAGTAGAAAATCGTCTAACCTATATAGTCTGAATGGACATAGCTGCCTGTGCAGGAACAGGGTGACAGACAACTATCAGAAAGGCAGCAAAAAAAACCTTCTTCTGTGCTCCTAATAGACGATGATAAAGACATACTCTTAACCCTAAAGCTCTCGCTTGAGCGTGAAGGAATGAATACCCAGGGATTTACCGACCCAGTTCTTGCAGTTGAGCATTTCAAAAATGATGCCGCAAACTATGACATTGTGATAACGGATATTCGCATGCCACAGATGAATGGCTTTGGGGTCGCAAGAGCGGTTAAAGAGATAAGACCAGATATCAAACTTGCATTCATCACAGCATTTGAGATAAACAAATCAGAGTTTGAGAAAGTCTTGCCATCGACAAAGGTGGATGCCCTTATTACAAAACCAGTCAAGCCAACTGCGTTTGCCGAAACGTTAAAGGCGATTATGGAGGAGCACCAATCCTGATGATTATTTTTGTGATATTCTGAAAAGTTGATCTAAATAACTATGTAGTTCCTATTACTGGAACATTAAAGTCAGACATTGATCTAAGACTGTTATTAGTCATGTTTCATATGTATCTCTCATTCCATGCTATCCGAAAATGCCGCTTCCATAAAAGGAGATAATGAGGTTCTTGTTTGCGAGACTTGCTTGAACTTCTTTCCCAATAGGATGGAATTTGAAGGGCATCGCAGTGAGACAAGACACAGCGACAACACAGTCCTCCTGAGAGCTGTTTCTGCAACAAAAGTAGAAGAGGATAAAGCGGTAGTGATTTTCGAAATTCCACAATAGCGTTTTGAAGAATTAAATAATATTATCTCAGTTCATGAAAGCAAATTTGTGTAAAAAGCTAGCCGAGGCAGTAAGACAGATAACGCCACAGTTTGATTTTCCTGTTCGGTAACAATCCCCACATATAGGTAGGTTAATTTCGAACAGCTTCGAGGTCATACATAATCAACTTAGCCGTATGCAATGCATCCTGTTTGAGAAATAGTATTTCTGCAAGTGCCAGACATAAAGAGAATTCAGGTCTTGTCATTGCAGTTTGATTATCTCATCCCATGTCCCAGTTAATGAGAACATGAAGAATTTATCGTGATTACCTGACTCAAACTGTAGTATATCACCAGCTGCTATCTGAATCTTAAATAATTTATTCAAATATTGCATAAAGCTGGGTCCAGCAACT
>DATAAU010000170.1:0-10444 GCA_036259955.1 Nitrososphaera sp.
CAGCTGCATGTTGGAAATTCCACTGTATGATGGCTTTGTTATGCAGAGGATCTTTGCGGAAATGATACCTGATTCAGAAATGAGCCTAGAACATATTCACATCATATTCACCGCGCTTTTGCCCTGCACCTTTAGCGAAGATGATTGGCGCTACCACGGTCGTGCTGTCATATGCGGCACACCCTCAATTATTTCTACAACGGGCATAGTCGAAGCTCCAGCAAAGCCACGAGAATATTATCTTTCTCAGCTTGGCGGTATAACAGAAGACACTGCTAATTTGAAGAAAAAGTTTGCAGGAAGGTTCATTGATTACGATGATGCGGAGAAGATTACTGCAGCAGCCATAAATTATATCTTGCAGGCGATATTCTTCTTTATTGGCGAAGGTGAGCCTTTTTGCAATGACAGAGATTGTAGTCTATTTAATGCACACTGGCAAGAAGATTTGATACATACAATTGAAAAAAGAACATTATGCACCTATCACAGGAATATTGCAATTAAGTTTTCTTAGGTCAGTCAAGGATTAGTTGGAAAATTTAGCTACACTGTTCATTTAACTTTTAGTTTTAGGATATCGCCTGTATCGCACTTCATGCATGACATTTCATTCTTGAGGCAGATTCCGAACGAATTATTAAGAGGTTTCGAAATTCTCACTTTGTAATTTGTCCGACAGCCAATCAGGCAGTTTTAGGGATCAGAAGCACTTTGACGTAATTATAATTGGCTCTGGACCCGCGGGCTATACTGCCGGTGTTTATACCTCCCGTGCAAATCTAGTAACCCTCATTATATCAGGCACTCTACCTGGTGGCCAGCTTATGACTACGAGTGAAGTAGAAAATTACCCGGGCTTTCCAAACGGCATATTCGGACCTGAGTTAATGATGAACATGCGCCAACAGGCAGAAAGATTTGGCTCAATAATTATCGATGATGAGGTAATCAAGGTTGACTTCAAGAAAAGGCCATTTACTATTACAACTCATGCAGAGACGTATACTGCAGAAGCAACTTTAGTCTGCACAGGTGCGTCTCCTCGAAAGCTGGGTATTCCTGCGGAGCAGCAATTTAGCGGCAGAGGTGTTTCATATTGCGCGACTTGCGATGGCCCGTTCTTCAAAGGCGAAAACATTGTAGTCGTCGGTGGCGGCGACACTGCGATGGAAGAAGCAACATTTCTAACAAAGTTTGGTAAGTCAGTGAGAGTAATCCATAGACGCGATTCATTGCGCGCAAGCAAAATCCTTCAACAAAAGGCTCTTGAAAACCCCAAGATTGAGTTTATTTGGAATAACGTTGTAGCAGACATCAAGGGAAACAATAAGATTTCAACTGTTCTAGTCAAGGACATCAATACGGGCAAGGAAAGACTTATTGAGACAGGTGGCTTATTTGTGGCAATAGGCCATGAGCCGAATACTGCGATTTTCAATGGACAACTCGAGCTTGACGATAAGGGCTATATCGTCCTTAAACAACACACAAGGACCAGCGTTGAAGGTGTATTTGCTGCCGGAGATGTCCATGATCATAGATACAGACAGGCCGTAACTGCGGCAGGCTTTGGTTGCATGGCAGCAATTGATGTAGAAAAGTGGCTTTCTGAAAGAAAGCATGGTTAAAAAATCAAAAGAATAACTCTGCTGTGGGGTGTTTTACATAGAGATTAAAAATTGTGCCTGTTGGCTTATCAACTCATGTCCATATAGGACGCCTCCCCATCAGGAGATACTTTATACACTTCTCCACGTCTTGAGGGCGTTTTATATAGCAGAACTGTAAGGTGAGCCTTCAACTCAGAAATAAGCAAGTTTTGGTAGATATTTTGCACTCTTAAGAGCCTTGTCGTATTCCTGCTCGGACAGGATTTTTTCCCGCAGGTAAAGGCTTCTGAATTTTCTGCCATCATCTGCAAAAACGCCAACAATGATACCATAGTCTAGGTTATGTGCCACTTTCAACATCGAAGTCATAACAGATCCAGACGAGGGGCCAACGAGCATAGTCTCCTTTTCAACAAGCTGTCTTACAGCTTCAAATGAGTCCTTGTTAGTTGCAGTCATCCACTCGTCTACTACACTCAAGCGTCGTTTGAAAAGCTCTGGAATTGCAGATTCTTCAAAGTTTCGCAATCCCTGTAGAAGATGGTTCTTTTGCGCCTGTATGGCAATAACGCGAATGTCCTTGTTTTTTTCTTTCAGAAACGTTCCAGTGCCAGTTATTGTCCCTCCTGTTCCACAGCCCGTAACAAAGTGCGTTACACTTCCGTTTGTCTGCTCCCAGATCTCAGGGCCAGTGCTCTCATAATGTGACAAGAAATTAGCGTCGTTATCATACTGGTTTGGCATGTAGTAAATGTCGGGCCTTGGCTTTGAAATAGCCTTTGCAAGGGCGATACTCTGATCGGTGCCGGCGCCTACTCGAGGGCATAGATCGTCCGATGTTTCATGAATAGTTGCGCCTAGGTTGCGCAGGATATTTTTTGTTTCTTCGCTTACCCTTTCAGGTATAACAATTTCTACTTTGTATCCAAGTGCAGAGGATATCCCTGCCAGCGCAATACCAGTATTGCCGGATGACGGTTCAATAATGATACTCTTGTCTTTCTTCAAGGTTCCCGTCCTTTCGGCATGTTTTACCATCCAATAGGCAGCCCTGTCCTTTACAGAGCCAAAGGGGTTATGCCACTCTAACTTAGCATACAATTTGACACTCTTGGTAGAAAACGAGCGAAGCTCAATTATCGGGGTCTGGCCAATTTGCTCGACAATATCAGGCCTTGCGACTGTCGTCATCTCTCTTCTATTTCGCCTTCTTTATCACGAATTCAAGATCCTTATCATTCTTATTTAACGATATCAGCTGGTGCCCGTTGCGATTAACCCATCTTGAAATGTCCTCTTCAGACTCGGGGTCATCTGCAACTATCTTGAGTGTATCACCTATTTTGAGGCGCTCGACCTCCATCTTGGTGCGGAAAACTGGCTCAGGACAATAAAGCCCCCTTACGTCAATTGACTTAGTAGCTGAATCAGTCATAGTAACGAACCAGTTGAAATTATATAGCATCATGATATTAAGTGTTACAGTTTCTATCGGAAAAGATCCCGATCCTTTGCTCTAAGCAGTGATTTTATGGAGGCTTTTGAAGTTTTTTCAAAGTCATAGCCTCTCATTATAGCGACTGGTGTACCTTCAGCCTTACCCATTACAAGTTCAGAAGCAGAAGCTATCTCGTCTGCTACTGCAATTTCGGTTACTCTCAATTTTCTGCCATACATGTCGTACGTTCCAATGTAGCTCTTAATTGGGTTTATTCCGGCTATGCCTATTGCAACATTTGTTTGACCGTTTCTAAATGTTCTGCCGAAGGTATCGGTTATAATCACTGCCACCTCCTTACCAACTTTTTTCTTTATTGCACACATGATCCTGTCTGCAGACTCGTCAGGAGCAAGGGGCAATAGCACCGCGGTATCACCTTTCACGTTGCTTTGGTCGACGCCGGCATTAGCACATACAAAGCCGTGCCTTGTTTCTGATATAATTATACCATTTTTTGCACGTAAGATCTGGGAGGATTCCTTTAGTATCAGCTCCATTATGCGGGGATCTTTATCGTGTTCCTTCGCCATAATAATTGCCTTTGTTGAAGGCTTGATACTGTCAAGTTCTACAACGCGCCCTTCTGCTTTTGATACAATCTTGTGTGTGACAACGAGTATATCACCATTCTGGACCTCTATTTGACTGCGATCTATTGCTTCAAGGATAATTACGCTAAGATCGTTATGTAGCAAAATCTCATTTGAAATTTGAATAGGGGTTATCTGTATCAACTGCACTGATTGAAAGAGCGGAGTTAAAAAATGAGTTGGTTGCTAATGTCTTTTACCTGCTGCATTTATTAATACTGCCTCACCAAAATTTTTCTTTAATAGGTTGAGGAGTAGGCTTAGGTCGCGCTTGTCAATGGAGACATCAGCTTTTTCCCTTACTATGTCTACAGGGCAGAACCCTACGGTATAACCAGCTAGAGCAAATAGCTTCAAGTCATTAGCACCATCTACCACCACTACTGTATCCTCCTTCCGAATGTCCCACTGTCTTATAGTGGACCTAATTGCAGCTGACTTATCGGATGTAACATTAATTATTACATCCTCCAGTTTGCCATCCTTAAATACTAATTCGTTAGAGAATATACTATCGATTCCAAGCTCGTCTTTTAGCCTGTCTGTGATTATTGTAAAACCACCTGATACAGCAATCATTTTCCATTCCGCTTTCTTGAGTGCAGAGCAAAGCTCTTTTGCACCAGGCATTAGGGGCAGACTCTCGCCTATCTTTTTAGCGTCTTCATAGCTAATACCTCTCAGCGCTCGCACTCGGCTCTTGAGCCCCTCTTCCCAGTTGATCTCTCCTCTTATACCTGCGTTAGTGATGTCCCAAATCTCCTTCTCTTTTCGAGGACCCATGACCTGTGCTAAAACTGGCAGGTACTCAGCGTTAAGCAGAACACCCTCCACATCAAAGATAATTAGCATAGTATTTGCTTATGCAAAACAAATTCCTGTCAGTATATTAAAGCTTCTCCACGTATTGTTATTACTAATAATGCGCCCTTATCGTCTTTTGCCTCTTGTTGTTAAGATAATCGGTTAACAGCACTTTGTCAATATCTGCAGGGTTGATGTAGTATGAGCGCCCCTTGACATACTTTTCCATTTCATTAACATAACCAAGCAAGGAATCCTCTTCGCTGATCATTATAGTGTCGATTTCAATATTTTTTGAGTGGACTTTTTTTGCCTCCACAATGGTACGGTCGCCGATATATTGGTCTACTTGCCTATAACGGTAGCATAGGTAGACAAGCTCTCCTGATGCAATATCTAGATTCATGCTATGATCATGCTTGACATCATCAAGTGTCTGACGGTCAGGCGAATAAAAGTGAGAATAGGGTCGCTGCGACACAATTTTGTCTTGCTCGCTTTTGTCATCGATAAAACACGCGCTCGGATGACCATCGGTTACAAGTACTAGGCGTTTATTTATAGCACCGTCCTTTTGCAATAGCTTGCTTGCAAGCCTGAATGCGGCCTGGTAATTAGTGTAATGCAAAAAGTCAGAGCCGGGCTCAAAGGTCTTTAGATAAGGTATGTCGTGTGGTGCCACCTTTGATGCAAGCGCTCCAAACCCCACAATATAGACTGAGTCAGAGGGAAAGAAAGTACGATTCAACAAATAGAGACTCCAAAGTGCACGCTTGGCGGCCTCAATTCTACTCATGTCTCCATACATTGATGAATACCGCATGGTAGAGCTAAGGTCGATGCAATATACTACTGCAACACGAACATCCTGCGTCGTTTCATATTCTTCAAAGTCATCAACATCAATTTGCAGAGGCAGCTTTAGATTACCACCATCCTTTACAGTACGCTGAATTGTGTTCAGCAAAGACTTTGGAACATTCAGCAACCTAATATCGTCACCCGGTTCATACTTTTTAGTAGTATCCAACACAAGTGACCCAGATCCAAGATTCTGTGACTCGTGCGTACCGTATTCGCCAGCCTTGAGTGCCTTCATTACATCACTAAGTATCTTGCTGCCTATTGCAGTAAAACCCTTAGCGCTGAGCCATTTTGGAGAGTCCTTTAGATAGCCCTTTTGTATCAGGTAGGCAACTAATGGCATACCAGAATCGTCTTGGCCATTCTCCCTTGAATCGTCGAGTGATCCAGGGGTCTGCTGTTGCTCGCTGATTTCATGCTGTTTTGAAAGTGAAGACATCACACCCTGAAGAGTCTGCTCAAGCTCCTGCAAGCTAGGTGTTTTTTCCTTTAGCGCCTCTCTGCCTATTGCCTTGAACAGTTGGTCCAGCATATCCCTAGAGAGTTCTCGCTCGCCTTGGCGGTCTTGCCTTTGATCCTGACCTTCTTTATTCAGTGGAAAATATATGAATTTCTTGCTGCCTAGGGTAGGATTATGCGAGATCATAGATGTTGTTATCCTTTTTGTCCAAGAGTGGAGGCTGGGTGTGCCGGAGGCCCTCAAGTATTACCTCAGTCACAGATGCTGTGAACTCCCCGTCAAGGTCTTCGCTCAGAGATATATTGTCTGTTTTTATGCCAAGTTGCAACGCGTGCTCTGTAAGCTTTTTTTGCTCTTCTTTTACTCTACCAATTGTTTCGTTTACCACCTGTTGGAGTGCAGGAAATTTAGACAACTGAGACTCATAGTCGTCGGAGTCGACACTCTTGTCACGTCCATTCCCAACTATTGTTTGCGAAACCCTGAATGTCTTATTCTTCGCAAAATCGTTCTTGATTTTTATCAACTGTTCTGGAGCAATTTTTTGAATGTATTCAAGTGATATTTCCCTTAGCACGCTTTCAATGACAGAATCGAGTACATTCTTTCGGTTCTGACGAGTGTCTTCCATTTCTGCAAGCTCAAATTTAGACGATTGGTGAATGCAGTGAATGTCACAGAAGCGAGGGATCGCCTTAATGTTATATACAACGGAGCGAGTGCGTTCAGCTTCTCCTATCATCATCTCCATCGAATGTACTGACATTCTGACGCTGACTCCCTTATCATGATTCACATCATGATGCATACGAGTCATCTGTGTTATCTTGGCTATCATTTTTACCATGAATGCGGGCAATATAACATTTTTCGCATCTGCGATCTTTGCTTCCTGAATAATGATCAGCATCTCATCTTCTACCGTCCGGGGATAGTGAGTGTCAATGTGGCTTCTCAGTCGGTCAAATAATGGCTCGATTATCTTACCAGAATGTGTATAGTCAATAGGGTTTGCAGTTGCAATTATTCTGACATCAGGTTTGAAAACGATCGGATATGCCCCTGTAGTAAACTTGCCCTCTTGAAGAACACTTAGCAGGGAGACTTGCTTTCGTGGATCGAGCACAGGCAACTCATCAATACACAATATGCCGTGCCTTGCCTGCAACAACTGACCTGCAGAATATGATTCGATATTGTAAAGCTCGACTCCCTTTTTGGCTATCTTTATTGCGTCTATTTGTCCAACCAGATCCTTTACTGAAATGTCTGGCGTTGAGAGTATATACTTGTACCTGTCTATACCACTTACCCAGTCAACCTTGGTCTCAAGCTTGTTCGATCGAATAATATCCTCACATTCCGGTGACACCACGAATTCGGGCTTTGTTCTCGAGATTTCAGCGTCGGTTAAAAGCGCAATCAATTCATCTTCAGGAATCGATATAGGAATATCGCTTGTTATTGTACCCCTTACTATTGGAATGGGGGAGAGGAGGTTCTGTGCTATTGCCTCCGCAACCTTGGTCTTAGCTTGCCCTATCTGGCCAACTAACAGCATGTCGTGACCCGAGAGGATTGCTCTATTGATGGCAGGAACTACATCATCATCGTAGCCGATTATACCAGGGAATGGGTGTTCCCCTCTTTTCAGCTTGGCAATCAAGTTGCTTCGCATCTGCTCTTGAACAGTAACATGTTTGTAGGATAAATTGAGAAGATCGCCAAGTGTTTTAATCTGCTTATAATCCTCAGGTAGGCCTGACATTATTTCGCTATACTTTGGTTTTGAAGTGTAAGAGCGATGAACTATTTCCTGTATTCTCTCACTCATATCGAAGATGGTGGTTCCTTAGTCCACACAAAATTTAAAGATTGTTGGAAGCCAAACAAGAATTCTTGATAGCCATCACTTCTATGATGAATACAATATCCCGCCATACTTGACCCGACGGACTTTAATAAGCTTGACAGCCAGTAATTTCTGTAGCGTATTAATACATTACAATACACAGGCTTTGCATCAGCCTAACCCCCATAATAAAAATTTTTGACAGAATCAATTTGTAGACATAAAATGAGCCCTGAGGGCCCGTATAACAACATCGTAGTGCACAAAATCCATTTTATCGTACCCAGCATGGTTTTTATTGCGGATTATTGTTTTGTGAGTTTGCTTTGTCTGCATCAGAATATAAGCACATTCTCAGAATCGCCGGTAAAGACATTGAGGGCAGTAAGAAATTGATAGTTGCCCTTAGTGAAATTAAAGGTGTAGGCTATAACTTTGCTCAGATATTAACTCAATCACTCAACATCAATTCTAATATGCGTGTTGGTTTTTTGACTGAAAACGATATCAGAGAGATCGAGCAAGCGATCTCCAACCCCTCCAAGGCGGGGATCCCACAATGGTACCTCAACAGAAGGAAGAGCATGGATGATGGTTCTAACTATCATATGATAACTTCGGATCTGGATTTTGCTGCTTCAAATGATATCGAGCGCGAAAAGTTGGTAATGAGTTGGCGTGGATATAGGCATATGTTCGGACTGAGAGTTAGAGGCCAATGCACTAGAACCACGGGTAGAAGGGGAGGAGCAGTGGGGGTCAAGAAAGTCAAGGCAATGCCAGGAGCAGCACCAGCAGCAGCTTCTGGTGGGGGTACAGCCAGTCCACCACCTCCACCACCAAAGGAACCGGCCAAGAAATAGACAGTGGTGCTAAATGGGAGATCCTCGTAAGGCAAAAAAAACCTTCCACAGGCCCAGGATGATCTGGACTACAGACCAATTAAATGCAGAACTATATATCATGGGCTCCTACGGTCTTCGAAACAAACGCGAGCTCTGGAAGGCTGAGACAGAAGTAGCAAGGATCAGGAACCAGGCCCGAGCACTTCTGGCACTTTCAGCAGAACTGAGAGCAGAGAAGGAAAAGAGACTGTTGAACTTTTTAAACAGGCTTGGTCTCGCAAGAGAGGGCGCAACACTTGATGACATATTGAACCTCAAAGTTGAAGATTTGCTAGAAAGGCGTCTTCAGACAATAGTCATGAAAAAGATAGGTACCAATTCACCCTATCAGGCAAGGCAGATAGTTAGTCATGGTCATGTCTCCATAGGCAATCGCAAGGTAAACATACCAGGCTACATAGTCAAGGCAGAAGAGGAAAACCAGATATTGATACATATTGAAATCCCAGGGGCTACCACAGCTCAACCAGCATCGGCATCATAGAATGATGAGAAATAACAATACCATTTGTCAGAATCCTAAAATTCGACATAGTCTCATGTTTTAGTATATGAGATAAATGCAAATGCCACAGTTCCGGCCTTTTTAGATTATAAGGACAATATATCCGTATTATTACTTCTATATCCTGGTACCTTTAACTAAAGAAATAGACATACCAAAGACAGCTTGACTTATTGCATAATATGAGTTAAAGTACATAAACTTCCCTAGCATGAAATGAAAATTTAACAAGGATTTCAAGGTGAATAATAAAAAAAGAAAAAAAGATATAGGATTCCTTACTGTGGATGCTCGCCTGCGGATGTGCGGATACTATTGCTCGAGTAAGATCCTATTGGAACATCCGGGAAGCTATCAGTCATTCTTTGCTCAGCCACTGCGCCTGCCTCTGCTAATATTCTATCTACTTCTTCACCGCTTGCGTCGAATGCGAAAGAGGTGTGACCAAGAGATCCTGCACTCATCATGATATCACTGAATACGCCATTGATTTCTCCAAGTTCTCTGTCTACTTCAGGCATTACACCTCCAATTCCCGTCCTGACTTTCGTTAGCGCGCCCATTGCAGGGCCTATTGCTACCATAACATCTCCAAGATCGATAGTGGATTCCAACCTGAGTTGTATCTGTTCCAGTGCAATCTTGAGTTGGGAGATCATCTTAGTTGTCCTTCTCACTTGAGCAATCTCATTTGAGATCATCTTACCCTGTTGAGTGTCATGTTTCTGAAGAGCATAAACAGTTTGGTTGAAGAGAGATCTTTCCTTACCCCGTAGTTTCTCAAGAATTGTCTCTAGTTTTTGGTTCTGTGCCTGAATCTTCTTCTTGGCAAGCTCGATCCTCGGTTTAAGAGGTTGTGACTGACCAACATTCTGTTTTATAATCTCAGACATTGTAGGTTTATTGTCCTTTATCCAGTTACTGCTGAAGCTTGTCATAGCAACTAGCAAGCGATGATGGCGTTAAATAGAAATGTCATAATTGAATAACCATCTGGTTATAATTTGTAGACAAGTTTAGTTGCGTACGCAACTAGGTTGGAAAAGCTATTAAATGCAATGATACACGCTAGACTAGCATTATGGGAAGGACAAAGGTGACAAAGAGCGAGGATAGCTCTCAGGAAGAGGGACTTCCCAAATGGGCAGAAGACGAGATAAGATCTGCCCAATTTGGCCAGCCCGAAGTAATAACAAGGACAGGTTACTTCCTTGACATTTACGAAAATGATTACAAGGTCGATATCCAGGTCTACGAACAGATGCCGGATGGCAGAACAATCGTTGAGGGTCTTGATGTGCCCAAATCAATGAAGATATCGGATTTTATGAAGGGCTTCGTATACGAGTA
>DATAAU010000171.1:0-53797 GCA_036259955.1 Nitrososphaera sp.
AAAAGGTGCGGGAGGTGGGATTTGAACCCACGAACCCCTAAGGGATAAGAGCCTCAGTCTTACGCCTTTGGCCATGCTGGGCGACTCCCGCGTTCATGGAAGCACGGTTACCGAGCGCTAATTTAATATTTCTGGTTGTCATGCCTGACCATTCATTACTTTCATATCAATCCCCATCATAGCATGTGGGATGTTGCTCGAGTAATAATCATGGATACTGCGACTGGCTTATTTGACGATTTAACATGAGGTGAAGAATTTATAAATATTTTTAAGTTAACTTAGAACTGTTCTTACAACGTGACATTATCTGCCCGCTTAGTCAAAATAGATGGGTCCCAAGGGGAGGGCGGCGGGCAAATAGTGCGCACTGCAATTTCGCTTTCTGCAATAACTGGCAGGCCAGTCGAAGTTACCAATATTCGAGCAAACAGGGTAAACCCTGGCCTGCGCCCGCAGCATGTGGCCGGAATCAAAATTATTGCTGAACTCTTTCACGGGAAATTCGAAAACCTGAAGGTTGGTGCTGAATGGATTAGATTCTCACCCTCAGACAGATTCGAGGGTGGCTCGGTCAAATTTGATATTGGCACAGCTGGCAGCATCCCTTTGACTCTAATGACTGTAGTTCCGGCAGTTTCATTCACTAATAACAGCCTTCACATTGAGATCACTGGAGGAACAGACGTCAAAGCAAGCCCGACGATCGATTATATCAAGCACATTGTTTCAAAAAGCTATCTGAGCATCGGTTCAAAGTTCTCAGTGGACGTATTGAAGCGTGGATACTATCCAAATGGAGGTGGTATTGTGCAATCAACCATCAACCCCTGCAGAAGGCCTGACACGATGGAATTCCTGGCTTCTATGCATCTTGAGCCAAAGATTATCAGTGTATCCAGCCAGCTTCCTGTGCATGTTGCTAAGCGACAGGTATCTTCTGCCTTGATCGCCTTAGAAAAAAAGGATATCCGATGCAGCAATTATACAGCATCAATAGAAAGCTCTATTTCTCCAGGGTCGTCAATTCTAGTGTACTGCGCGTCCGACCAAGGTATCTACGTCGGTGGTGATTCAATAGGGGAGCTTGGCAAACGTGCAGAGGTCGTCGGGATGGAGGCTGCAGAACGATTCTTACAAAGTATCCTTGCAGAGGCTACTATAGACCCATTTCTTGCAGATATGCTCGTTATTCCGCTTGCTTTGAGTAAGGGCAGATCTAGGTACCGGGTTGCGCAAGTTACGCGACATCTGCTAACAAACTTAGGTGTTGTAAGCGACATCGTTGGATGCAAATACAGTGTAGATGATCACGGCAGAAATTATGTCGTCACGGTAGAGGGTTAGATACCTGTATTGAGAAGCGCTGCCAACAGGAGTATTGCAACTGAAAAGACGACAATAACCTCGCCTAGAATGATTATCTTGGTTCGTACTGATTGAACGTAGATGCTTCCTCCCTGACCTGACATAATCTTGCGCTCCATGTCCGCATTGAGCAGCCTTATATGTACAACGTATGCTAGGATAGTACCTATGACTAGGATGATTTTTATGAGCAAGATGTTGCCATAAGTCGTATCAAGAAGAGCACTTGGCTCCCCAATAAAAGAACGTGAGTTATAGATGCCGCTTGCTATTAACACCGCAAATGCAGGGACCGATATCTTGTTGAACCGCCTGCCAATCTTGACCATCAACGCAACCATCTCTTCTAGGGACTTAGTATGGGACTTGAGAACAGGAACAAGCACGATCCCGAGAAAGATTGAGCCTCCAACCCATATTGATGCACCCAGCAGATGCACCCACATCACGAGGCCGTCTGCCAAAGCCATGATCTTTTTTCGCACTGTCGTAATATATTACTGACGCTACATTTTATGCAAAAGCGAAACTTAGGCATGCCCTGTAAGGTATACTTTTTAACTAAAATATTTCATTACGGGCTAAGCGAAGAGTGCGCCACCAAAATGGCCGAGTCTTACCATGCTTGATGAGGCAACTTTTGTGAAGCATGATGTGCAAATCTCAAATATCTTGCAGCAAAGCTAACAACCGCAAAATTAGAGGGGTAGCTTCATAATGCTGTAAATGACGCAGGGCTAGACGTTGATAACCCCGGGATGCAAAACAGGCTCAATCGGACAAATTCATAATGAATCCTATAGATCTCTGCGTTGTCATTGCCCGCCAAAATTTACCTGTAAGTTTCACTGCTTGACTGTAATTCGCAAAATAGTTTGTAACAGAGTTTATCTAACAAGATTTACATTATTTACAAAAAATTACTATATCTCATATCGATACCTTCTGGTGATCGCAAATCCAAGCTGGTACGATTTGAGTTGATCTTCGACATGAAAAGCACAAGTATGTTGGGATGAAAAAATAGCATCTGTTTCTAGAAACGTTTTAATCAGCTCACTTAGACAGCTAGCAACGTAATTGATAATAGGCCCCCGAAGAATCGTGCTTATCGGAGCCATTGCTGCCGTCGCCCTTGCGATCATTTTCTATCCGCTTATTGTACAGACACCTTTTGATCCAGAAAGAGTCGCAATCCAACTGACAGGAGTCGAACTTCAGTCAGGTAGCGAAGCCGAACAAAGACTTGATCTTAGAATCGCGCTCCAAGTAACAAACACAAATGAATTTACACTAACAACTTCCAGAATTGCGTATGATTTGTTTGCAGACAGTGCTCCTGTAGCTTCAGATACCATATCATATGAAGATGTCCCTGTCACAGGCAGACCAGCTTTCTTTTCAAACGAACCAGTGACTATATCCGACACACTGACATTGCAATACACAGATGAGATGGCAAATCTCTTCAGCAGGATACTGAATAACAGCACTGATATTAATTGGCAAATAACCGGCACTGCCACGATCGAATCTGGCACGACACTGCAGGAAAAGAGATTCTCAAGTGAGTTAGGTTAAGAAAAGGATGAGAGGAGGAGGAAGAAGAGAGATGATAGCAATGCGGTCACCGGGATTTGAACCCGGGTTACGGGCTAACTTCGCACACCGCATGGAAGGCCAGTGTCCTAACCAAACTAGACGATGACCGCAATATCCCTAGTCCTATAGAAACCCAATATATACATTATATGTTGACAGGCCCGTGAATTCTTGCCATTGTTATTCGCATCACTCAATGACATTGAAGCACCTGCTCTGCTTACTAGATTTTGGAGGGTATATTCTTGATATCATGTAAAATCATACAAAACTTCTTCCGTAAAGCATTCAACAGACCAGAAGCTTGTGTCAGCAATTATGAGCAATACTTCAGTGAGACCTTCGGGAGGTCAGTCTGGAAAAATGATATTCAGCAGCATATCTACTGCCTTGTTTTTGGCCTGCTGTTTGTAGTTTTCTATAGTCTTTTTAGGGACATCAAGTGCCTTTTCTCTTTCAACCTCATCTACTGGCCTGTGATCAAGTGCCCCGTAAAACTGCACCCTATAGCCTTTAAGCCTGCCCGCCACTGTCGCCTTGAATATGTCGTGCAACCAAACTGAACCAACAAAATAGATAAAGGGAGGGTTTGGTTTGGTCTTTATCATCTCCGCTATTCTGCCAATTGTATGATCCATGTTCTGCGAATCAGTGTCTATTGCAATGATATTATTACTAATTCCACCCCTGATCAGTTCGTTTTTAACCCTTGAAGCCGGCCCCCGAGCTCCTACTATCATTATCATCGTCTTATGTTTGTCCGGTCGTGACTTCATGATCATACTATAGGTTTCAAGACCAACCTTTATTCGCTCTCCTATGTAATCGGGGAGCTCATCGTCCGTCTCCAATTTGCCCCTGTAAATAGCATATATAACAAGTAAATTGCCGTCAGTGAATCGGTATTCGGACATCCCCTAGTACCAAACCGAAGTTACTTTTTTTGGAACAGAGATTTGTCGTTCAATCTCGTCGAGCCGTTGTAGGCATTCTGGATTTTTTTGCAGATCATGAAATTTCTTGTCATGTCTTATCTTTCTCAAGACCTCTAGCACTTCATCTGTCGAAACCCCATGCTTGATATCATAGTCTATCTGCTTGGCACAGCTTGATGCTGTGCTATATCTTTTATAATTTCGTTTTTCGAAAGAAGAAGCGTCTGGTGAAATGCCCTTTATAAAGCGGACGATTACCTTTTCAACGTGTTCAAGATGCCAGTCCTTCATAGCATAATTATTGGGCTTCATAATTGCTACTCTCTATTGTCTAGGATGTCAGGTTATTTAATCTCTTGTCCTATTCTGAAGGTAATCAGAAAGATGTACTTTTTCTTCACCAGGAATTTTGGCGATCTCAAATCTCTCTTTTGCCTTGAGTAGCGTTGCAGTCGCATCTATGCCTAACTTCGTTGTCAGCAAATTATCCTGATCACTCGAGGGGTCGAGACTGGATCCTTTTGTGTTGGGAATTACGATGAAGTCTCTGTCAGCTTGACTTCTCGTGGCAATAGCATACTCTACTGCAACTGGATCGGCCGGGCTGATATCGTCATCTACCACTATCGCTATCTTAAGCGAGGGATGAGCAGCAAATGCTGCCAAAAGCGCATTCTTGGGTTCGCCCTCCAAGCG
This sequence comes from Nitrososphaera sp., assembly GCA_036259955.1. GTDB lineage: Archaea > Thermoproteota > Nitrososphaeria > Nitrososphaerales > Nitrososphaeraceae > Nitrososphaera. The sequence goes on from DATAAU010000171.1 coordinate 4,602, forward strand.
CTTCTTTATCTGTATCACTGCCGCTAGCCAGTTACTGCCTCCATCTGTGAGGTGAACTGATTGAGTGGTCGGGACCACATTTTTGATGTAATCATACATTTTTGCCTCAACTGGCAAGCCCATTAGTAGACGATGTTCAGCGTAACCCGGCAGAATGTCATGGTAAATAGCGTTATCGCGGAACATTATCTTGTCAAGCTCAAACACTGGCTGCTTGCGCCTGAAATCATATGTGCGGAGCATTTCGACCATCCATTCCTCGTGTGTCTTATCGTTTAGGATCCTTCCTTCGAGAATGAATTCGGCATGGTTTGGAACATACAGCTTGGAATAGCTTGTCTTTGATAGTACAAGATTACCATCAAGGAGCGAGTTGGCTATGAGCATCTCGTCGACACCATATGCTGCCTGATATGCGGCTGCAATGTTTACTGCAGGATGCACCCCAATTGCAATTGCAACTCTCAAGTCTTCGCCATGGTCACGGGCGTAAGTGAAGCTTTTGTGAAGATGTCTTCCCTCTACCATGCGTATAGCCATATGATGATCATCAAGCCGAAGGAGCCGATGGGTGGACTGGTTCTGCTTGCCCTTTTCCTGATTCTCTGAAAATACTATGGAGGAGGTGATAAATGGTCCAGCATCCTTTTCAAAATGTGTAACTATTGGTAGATCGTACAAGTTCTTAGATGAATTTGCTTCGAAGAGCGCACTGTCTTGAGTCCTTACAGGTTCCGATAGAGTATTGAGAGCTTCGGTAACGCGACTGTGAATATTTTTTTTAACATTATACTCATTTGATCTTTGGGAGGTACCTCCTAGAGCAAGGTAAAATCTTTTGGGGGTCGCTAAAACATTGCACATGACTCTGCTCTTACTACCGCGGACATTCTCAAAGAGTACTGCCTTTCTGCCATCCAATTTTGCAGTAACTGCAGCAATTTCATATTCTGCATTGACTTCCCTGCTTACACGTACAAGTTCATTTTCATTCTCTAGCATCATCATGAAGCTGCGGAAATCATTGCTATTGTTTTTCATGGCTTTTGCTTCTGATAGTGTTCATTACCTCCTCCATAATTGCCTTCATGTCGTCAAGCTGAAGTTGGCTCTTGCTGTATAGTGAGACTAATGATATACCGTTTATCATGGATGATGTTTTCTCCGCTAGTGAGTTGATAAAAATTGAATCGTACTTACTTGGTATAACCTTAGCAGTGCTGATTTTATTAGATGTGCTGATAGCCATAGAGACCGCTCCTATGCGTGGTTGGCCTTCAGTTATCACTACAAAACAGCCATTTTGAAAAAAAGTCATACTCAGAGAAAAATAACGTGAAGTGCTTTGGCTAGCGATCCTGGTCACAAGAACCTCCGGCTCGTTTTCCATTCGCTTACCTTACGCGTACTGTTATTGGCTTTGCCACTTTAATATCTGTCTGCTTGCGTGTCCTTGCCCTAAGCTTTGCCTTGTACTTTAAGTTTCTAGGCTTAGTCCTCAGCCTATAACCGCAGCATGGGCACCAAAGGCCATCCCATTTTATAAATATCTCACATATCTGGCATCTTTTCTGTCCACTGGCGTATCTGCCTGATCCAACAGGCTTTTGAGCCTTATGACGAATACATATACCTTTACAAGTCATTTCTTTTATCACCTGGTAAAATGACTAACACAGCACAGACGGCAACATTAGCCTCGGTTAGTCTAATACCAATCATCAATTATGCATCATATCTATTTAAGATTTATACAATTTCTTTACTCCGAAAATCCTGGATTTTGCAAGATTTATATATTTTCTGCAGACTCTTTTTGTAAAGATTTGAGTAATATGTAGTATACGTAAATTTATTATCATATATATTTTACACTGTATGACCGAATTGCCGCTATTATTACAATAAAGTGAAATATTCATCAACAAATCCTGATTTTACTGAGTGAGCAGTCTTGAACTTAAAGCCAGTGTGGAATCTTAAGAAAGTCACCTATAGGCTCTTTTCGAAGAAGCTTGAGAAGGGAAAGGGCCTGAGGAACGGAGAGCATTGGTTTATTAAAATGGTTGTCTGTTCCTAACCTTGGGCATGCGACTTGGACAAAGGCATCTATTCCTTTAAAAATCTGAATACGCTCTTGTGTTATTTCTGTTAAAGCTATCATCTGGACTTTCTTGCCCAACTTCTCAAACTCTTTTTTTAGCTCTAACGCTCTCAGGTGAGCAAATTGACCTTCCTTCAGTCCTATTATGATCCCTAGCTTTTCGGCATCAAGGGCCTTATATATCGAAAGGATTGCTTTCTTCTGCATGGTTTGAGCAAACTCGTTTACTTCATTATATTCCTCAAAATATGGATCAAGCATGAACGTCGGCTTTTCAGTAGACATAGCAACACTAGCAGAGTGAAACATGCTCTGTCCTAAGAAAATGTATGCGTCTACTTGTTTTTGCACGTTATAAGCTGGGTAAAATTCACAGCCAAATACTTGGGCGTCACGAAGTTGGCCTTTCCCTCTTCCTATTATGACGTTATAGCCGTGATCTTCGAATATACTTTTTACTCTGTCTATTTGGTGGAGGTGCTGACTATCGGTTACAAGGGACACAGTCTTGTACTTTCCTATAAGATCTCTCGCACATTTGTTTGCTATAACATCAAAGCTGATGTCATCAAATGCGCCTATCATCACGACCTTCTGGCCAAAAGTATCAATTGCAATAGTGTGGCCAATATTGAACAAGATGTCTGCAGACAACATATCTGCAGCGTGGGTGTTAAGGTCGCATGAACCCCAGCATGTATCACCTATGATGTAGACCTGAATGCCAAACACCTCTGAAATATGATCAGCTACATCTTGCAATTTTGGGATCAGTGCCTCAGGTCCATTAAGTGCCACTGACCTAGGCTTCCTGCGTTCTATAACTTCGAAAACACTTTTCTCATCTATTCTGATTGTCATACCTGTTGCTTTGTCACCCTGATTGCAGATTTTGGGCATACTGCCTCACATCCCAAGCAGTAAATACAGTCGCGCTCCCTCCTCGGTATAGCTTTCCTGTCTACACCTGCACCATGCCAATCAAACACGTCTACTGGGCATACTTCAATGCACGCGCCGTCGCCTATACACGAATCAAAATCGACTGCCACTTCGGTGCCATAGATGCCCTGGTTACTTGATGCATCCTTCCAAACTCTGAGCCCGTGATGGCTTGTAGCAATTCTGTTAGTCAGGAAATTTGGATCAATAGGCAATACGTAAAACAGAATTTTGCCGAACTCCATTTAAATCATGCTATAAAAGTTTAGAGGCAGCCTGCCGGTACCACCGTTAGCAAAAGGTCCCATCTCAGGCCCTGCAAGATCCACCACGTAGACGTGCTAGCAGGGTTATGACGCCTTAGGGTTGCTCCCTCCCGGACCTCACCCATTTCGACGATTTGCGGTCGAGACTCCGCCTTCGCGTAGATCGCCGCTCATAACCATCCGGCACGGCATGATTTCATTTCAGCAAGTCAAGCGGGTGCCTCCTGCCAGCGGATTTACCCGACAGTTACTGATCCTGGCATAAAGCCGATTTCCAGTATGGGGTACGGCTAGCACCCCGATCCTCCCTGCCCCTGTATACCATTAGTAAAATGACTATATTTGCTTGTTGGCCATTACAAAACACTCAAAGTCCTACATACTGAGCAAATATCGCCTGTGGAAACGCGATCGCATCTTAAACACCTTTTGACTTGCGAAGACGACGACGATGCCATGGTGTCACGTATAATTTTCGATACTTTCATCATAGACCTATAGGCGTTGTACTTGATACCCTGATGGTCTGTCTCAAGTCTGTTGAAAAATTCGCGCAAATCCGTACGTATACTTTCGTTCATATAAGGACATTCTTCGGACTGAAACGGAATATCGCGCTGGAGAGCGTAAAAGGCTATCTCATATTCATAAATTTCAACGAATGGCTTGATTTTTTTTATGCCATTTTGCACGTATTGCACGGGTTCTGGATATATCCAGCCGATGCGCTCAACGTCGCCAGCTAACAAGTTAATCATGAATGTTTGAAGTTGATCGTCCATGTTATGCGCAGTTGCCACTATATCAGCTCCAACTGTTTCTGCAGCGATATCTAGTGCACGTCGGCGGAATGTACCGCAGATAGAACAAGATGATGTTTTCTGAGATGATCGTTGAATGACAGCTCGATCCATATCTATTCCAAAGAGTGACTGATAACTCAGCACTTTACTTTCTATGTTAAGCTGAGCGCAGAAGTCCTTCACTATCTGGAGAGATTCATCGCGATAACCCTTGATACCTTCATCTATTGTGACTGCGACTAATTCGTTATCATTATTTGGATGTTGATCGAAAAGTACCTTTAAGACGTACAAAAGGGACAAGCTATCTTTGCCGCCCGAAACTCCTACTGCGACCTTGTCACCATATTCTAGCATTGAATACTTGGAAATCGTCTTTGCGGCCTTGCTTTCAATTGAGCGTAGGAAACACTTCTTACACAGATATTCGCCAGAATGCGCTCTCAAGTAGATGCTCTCTGCTTTTTGACACTTGATGCAGCAAGGCATATTTGGATACTAGCAAAATGCAAGAGTTATTAATCATTCGAACACGAATCGTTAATAAATCGAGATAGTGCATCATTTCTATGCTGTTACCTTCAGAGTTACTGGACGAGATCAATCTCAGAATACTAGACATCTTGAGTCAAGATGCATCACGTCCATTTGTGGATATAGCTAGGGAGCTTGAAATCTCTGATGCAACAGTACACATCCGGGTTAAGAGACTACAGGCAGCTGGTATACTCCGTAAGTTTACTATCAAAACAGACAATGTGCTTTTAGGCTATGATCATCTTGCATTCATAGGAATAAACATTAGCAAAGGTTCTAGGGACGAAGTCTTGGTCACCTTATCTCAGCTTGACGAGATATTAGAATTGCACGAAATGTATGGCCAGTTCGATTTACTTGCGAAGATACGTGCGAGAAGCCTCGAAGGAATGAGAGATATAATTGTGAATAAAATTAGTACAATCCCTCAAATAACAGAAGCACAATCAATGATGGTATTAAAAACTATAAAGGAGGAACATATGATTCCCTTGAAAAAGGACATTGCTGATGCTGCAGGTGGTGCACTTGCTATATAGAGACGGTGTCACTTTTGCTGCTTGTCTTTCTTGGATGACTGCCACCAGTCAAGGTACTCGTCGTGATGCTTTCTACGTGGATCTTCTTTTGATCTCTTGGCCTTGTCACGCAACTCGTCTAACTTTTCAGAGGTCGCAAAGAGTCCGCAGCTTCTGCATATAAAGTTCTTGCTAGTAAGGTCATACTTTAGCTCCCCTCCACATTCGGGACAAAAACTTGCCAATTGCTAGCCATATTCAGTTAGACCAATAAAAGGCTTTCAAGACCTGATAACGAGGACTAGCAAGAGCTCATTTTATCGCGTTCATCTTTATTTAACACGTTGTGAAGGTCCACTGTAATTGTCCCAAGGTCCGCATCGACTCTTGCCTTCCATCCCTGCTCTAACTGAGATAACAGACTTCCATAGGGTAAGTTCAGAACTGGAATATTGGCTAAGGCACAACCCGAGGCTGTAGTGATGTCGACTCTGGAACAAACAACTGCATTTGGTGCATTCCCATACTCCTTCAGAGAGTATATCACATATGCACCAACACTGCTTCCGATTGCGTAAGGGAGTATGAGTATTGACCGTTTAAGTGACTTGCCATACAGCTCATGCAAGGGATCTGTTATTGTACCGTTCTTGGCATTGACCATCGCAAGAAAATTTATCGGCTGGGTCGTGACAAGTATTTTTCCCTCACCAGTACCTCCTACAATTTTACGACAATTAGAAATTATCACCTCGTATACTCCTCTGCGATTGTCTTGATGTCTTTGAGCGCAACTTTCACTTTATTGGACCTGGATAGGTAATATGCTCCCTTAATGCTGTTTGTAATCACTGAATCATATTTGTCTTTAGTAATGTATGGTGTGAGACATGTGCAGGAATCGCATCTAAATTCCGCTCCCGACTTTTCAATCTTCTCTGCAACACCTACCTTCACCGAGTTATTATAGACTGCCCGCGAACAAAAAATAATACTGCGCCTTGTAAATTTTTTCGCTTCAGTGAGCTCTGCAAGTAGATTCAGCTCGTTCATGCCCAGTTGTGGGCTACCAAGAGCGATAATGTCTCCATCGTTAGCGCTGCTAAGCTCATCCCTAACTGACTGGGCTTCTTTTTTCCCAAATGTGATTTTTTCTTTCACTTTTCCTCCAAAATAGAACATGCCACAGGATCCTGATGTCCCAATTGCTGCACAAAGGGCTTTTGCCTGGATAGTGTTTACTTTATTGATGCTGCTAAACGCAACACAGCTATCTTTTACCTCCTTGCCAGCAAAATATCCTAAAAGGCCGTAGTCAAGCTCATTCATAAAATCAAAGTCAGATTCGACTGCAATCTTGGGGTTCCTATACTCTTCAAGGCGAAGATCAGAGAGAGGAGTCTTGCCAGTTACTGCACTTGCCAGTGCCGAAAGTGCACTTTCTTTATTTGTCGTTAATCCCAAAATTGAATTTGAAAATACTGCAGCGTTGCTTTCTGCAAAGCTAACGGCTGTGCCTTTTTGGGGAATATCAAAAACTTCATAAGGTGTACATGTAAAAGACGGCAGGGCACCCATTCGTTCATATGATCTAGCAATGTTTTCCTGTCTCTCTCGAAAATTGTGAGGGATGTCCTCAGGCTTACTCCTGTCATATCCCATTGGGTTTATTGTGGTTCTTATTGAGAACTTGGCCGCAGTACTGTATTTTTCAAGGAACCGCATGCCCTCATCTCCTATGGTATTATAGTTAACGCCAGAGATATGGGCCCATTTTGTTGGGACTAGCTTTTGTGCATCTGTGGCCTCCGCTATTGCAACTAGAATCCTGTAGGCGGTGGCAAGTGGTTCACCGTACTCGCCGTTAAGCGCTTTTTCCTCATCCCTGGCAAGCTCCATGCACCTACAATTGAGAATTTAGCGTATAAGAATCATTATAGCCTGTGAATTATCGATCTAACTTATTTTTTAGAAAACAACAAAAAAGCATCAAGAATAAAGAGCGATTCAATCAGCCACATATGTATACATGCGTCTGTGGGGCGGGAGTGTTTTTAAACAGAAGAGGAATAACACCTAATTTCTGGCTCTTCGTTTAGCAATGATCGATGCTGTCATATAAAGTACAAATCCGCAGGTCACAATTATTACCCCATAAAGGGACAGGGCACCTCTTTCAAGGTATTGCCCAAATGCAACCAGCAGAGCGCCCATTATCAAAAGACCAATTCCTGCTCGCGCAGAACCGGGCATCTGAATCTTCTTCTTTTTTTTGGACAATGGTGCATCTAGGATTTCAAGACTACATAATGTTATAGTTTTTATTGAATTCTTGGCAAGATAAAACAACGGAATGAAAATTGCAGTCGTCGGAATTGGGGTCGCAGGTGCATACCTGATGAACAGGCTAAGCGATGATCACAGCAATCATGTAGTGGGATTCGAACGGATGCCTAAGAATGATCACGATGCAGTATGCGCTTGGGCAACCTGTCGAAACGTAATGGTCGGCCTCACACGAAAATGTGGTCTTAATTTCGACGACTATGTTTTGCATGATGGCCGACACATGCAGGTAGCCCTAGAGGAGAATGGGAGCATTGACATCCAGCTCAAGGGAATGGTAAGCTATGACAAGCTGCGTCTGATCCAGGATATGATAAGGGGTACGGAAATAAAGTTTGGAAGAACGCCGAGGAAGGACGAGCTAGAATCTGACTTTGATCTCATTATCGATTCAACCGGATTTCACCGCAACTATCTACCGCGGCTTGAAAACGAGACTTGGATTCCCTGTGTGCAGTACAAAGTTCGCTATCCCCGGGGTCGGGAACCTTTTGATGATTTCTATCTGCAATCATTCCCTTCTATGACCGGTTACTTTTGGTATTTTCCTCTTGGCAATGGCGAAGCTCACATAGGTGCAGGCGATTTCTTGAAAAAGCACAATCCGTTTGTAAGTGATTTTTTGAATAAGCATGACTGTGAAATAATAAAAAAGGTAGGAAGGCCGGTCAGATTGACTCCACCTGAAAACTGCGAGCCCTTTACTGACGGTCGAAAATCAATAGGTGCAGGTGAATCTATAGGTACCGTTTATCCTCTGTTAGGCGAGGGCATAATTCCATCAACTTGGTGTGCTGATCTCCTTGTGCAAAATCTCTATGATATGTCAGCATATCGCAGGGCGGTCCTAGAAAAGTTTAGGATATATTCTCTTGTCTTCAAATTCATTAAGCTAAAGATAACAGGCAAGTTCAACATGATAAAGGACGGGATGGATATGTTCAAGCTATACCGTCATATGAAGGGTGAAGAGGAGCGATATGGCATGAAGGTTAGAATGAGCGACATGTTAAAGCTATCGCGAATCTAAAGCTTTAAAAATCTATCACGATGAGTGAATTTAATGAGTGCAGCTAGCGATCAATCTAGACAGCAGGAATTGGCAGCAATTGAACAGAGGATAAATGAATTAGTTCAGCAGTCAAGGATCCTTGAAGCATATATGAATGACGTCATGACACGGCAAGTAACAGTAAGCAAGCTACTGGAGGAGGCGCATCTAGCTTCAAACACGATTCAAACCATCACCGCTGAGTCGGACGTCGAGTCACTAATGCCAATAGGCATAGGCGTTTATGTCAAGACTGTGGTTCCTCCTGTAAAGAAGTTACTCATTAACTTGGATGCTGGTGTAGCTCTTGAGAAGAGCAGAGAAGATGCCCTCAACTATGTGGAATCTAGGATAAAAGAGTATGAAGTAGCAGCAAGGCAACTTGAGGCTCAGAGACAGGAGATAACGATGCGTATTAACCAGCTGCAGTCACAAATAAACCAGATGATTCAGGCTGCACAGCAGCACGGCTAATGTCTGTACTGGTTGGAAAAATTATGTTTGACAAACTAAAGAAGGCTTTTTCAAAAGCTGCCAAGGGCATAGCTCAAAAAGAGCTTACCGAAAAGGTTCTTGACGATATATTACTAGACCTTCAGATCGCGCTTTTGGAAAGCGATGTAGCACAGGAAGTAGTTGACGACCTATCTGTGAAATTAAAAAAAGATCTCCTTGGATTAAAGGTAGAAAAAGAGCAGGAAGCAGCTGGGATAGTCCAGTCGAAATTGCAAGCTGCATTAGCTGAGATTTTTGCACAAACCAATAGGTTTGACTTAATTGAAAGAATAAAGATGAAAAAGGACGCTAGGGGCGGACCTTTTGTAGTTGTTTTCCTTGGCATCAACGGAACGGGCAAAACAACCACTGTTGCAAAGATAGCAAGCCTTCTACGAAAGGCCGGCTTTTCAGTAGTGGTGGCCGCGGGCGACACCCATAGAGCAGGGGCTATCGAGCAGCTCGAACAACATGCAAATAGGCTATCTCTTAAGATAGTCAAACAGAGATATGGAGCTGACCCATCGTCAGTAGGCCGCGATGCATATGATCATGCAAAAAAGAATCATATTGATATAGTTCTGCTGGACACTGCTGGTCGAATGCAGACCTCAAAGAACTTGATGGATGAAATGGGCAAGATAGTGAGAGTGGTTAAGCCTGACGTAAAATTGTTCATTGGCGACGCACTTGCTGGCAATGATACTATAAGCCAGGCGAGGGAATTTTTTCAATACACGAATTTTGATGGTGCTATCTTAACCAAGGTAGATGCTGATGCCAAGGGAGGCTCTGCAATTTCAATTGCGCATATTACTTCGAGACCCATTGTATACATTGGTGTCGGACAGAGCTATGATGATATTATCCCTTTTGACTCTAGCAAATTTATCAGTTCGTTATTTGAGAGCGGCGTGGAGCCAGGTATAAGTGTCCAGGGGGCAACATCTTTGCAAAATACTCCCGAATCGACACCAGAATTAGCTAGATCAGAGAATGTACAAATCGCTAGGGAAGAGGAAAAAGACGTATTATTGCTATCTCAGCCTTCTGAAAAACCGTTCAACTCTCTCGACAAAACTGCCCTTCGGGAGGAGGAAGAGGTGGAGGAGGAGGATCAGAGACAGGCACAGGAACTTGAAACGAATCCTGTTTTGCATCACCTTCCGCCGTCACCAGTGAAAGAGGAGCAGCCAAAGGAAAAAAAGAGCAGATTTGGATTCTTTGGAAGGAAAAGGACCCAGGAGGACGGTAACAACAAAGAGAATAAGAAGCTAGAGAAGAAACACGAGCAGGAAGAAAAACTGCTAGAAGATGAGGAGAAGGCAGAAATTGTGAAGGTGAAGCAAGAACAGAGGCAGATCAGAGGCAAGGAAAGCGACCTCCGAGAAGATGATGATGAGACAAAACAGAAAGAAGGAGAAGAAAAGGTAGTCTATCTAACAGATGAAGACATTGAAGATCTCCTTAAGTAAAAAAGATATCTTAAGCATCTCAGACTTGAGCACAAAAGAAATCAATACAGTCCTGAAGCTTGCGTCCAAGCTCAAGCATGAACAAAAGAGTGGCAAGGCTCGACCCTTACTGAGGGGGAAGATGCTTGGTATGATTTTCCAAAAACCATCGACTCGAACCAGAGTAAGTTTTGAAGCTGGCATGTTTCAGTTAGGAGGGGGTGCAATTTACCTTGGTGCAAATGATATCCAGCTATCTAGGGGAGAAACTATTGAAGATACGGCCAAAACGCTTTCACTATATTTGGATTGCATACTGGCACGAGTATATAACCACAAGGATGTTCAGAAGCTGGCGGGACATGCTTCGGTGCCAGTAATAAACGGACTTTCGGACTCATTTCATCCATGCCAAGTTCTGGCTGACCTTATGACAATACAGGAGCAAAAGAAAAAATTAAAGGGATTACAACTTGCTTGGCTTGGAGATGGGGATAATGTATGCAGAGACCTTATGCTTGGTTGCGCCAAGACCGGCATAAACATGACTGCCGCGTGCCCAAAGGGCTACGAACCACCGAAAGACATTGTGACGCTTGCTAAGGCTGAAGGGAAAAAGATGGGAGTAGATATTGCGATAACTGAAGATGCAACTTCTGCGGTGAAAGATGCAGACATCATAGCGACAGACACTTTCATCTCTATCGGTAAGGAAGACGAGCGCACGACCCGAGAGTCAATATTTCTACCAAAGTATCAAGTGAATATTGACACTATGAAGCTTGCAAAAAGCGATGTAATATTCATGCATTGTCTGCCAGCGAAGCGCGGTATGGAAGTGACTGCCGAAGTTATTGATGGCAAGTGGTCGGTTGTATGGCAGGAAGCAGAAAACAGATTACATACACAAAAGGCGCTACTCTGTCTTCTGATGACAGCAACATAGTAGTTATTGTTTTGCAGAAGTCCTTCTGCTGCGCTTGGTATACCAAAAACCAACGGCCACAATTGCTGCGGCTATAAGTATGAAGGTGACGATAGTAAACGCGGATGATAGCTGATCCGAAAAGTTGGTCCACGCTTCTCCCAGATAATATCCTACAAGCGTCAAGATAACGCACCACAAAAGCGAGCCTGCGAATGTATAGCCAACAAATTTTGCAAGATTCATGCGGCTTATTCCTGCAGGTATTGAGATTATCTCACGGATACCTGGAATCATCCTTGCCGTAAATACTGCAATTGAGCCATATTTTTCAAACCATCTCTCGGCCTTTTCGATCTCTTGCTCGCTTATCCTGACTCGTTTGCCAAAGCGCATGATTGCAGTTCTTCCGACCTTGGCAGATACAAAATAGATTAGTACAGCCCCTACCGTCGACCCAAGTGCGCCTACAGTCGCCATGCCAATTGTATTTTCAAGCCCAAGTCCTCTATTTTGGGCAATAAAACCCACAAGTGGAAAGATCACTTCGCTTGGAATAGGAGGAAAGATCACTTCAAGAAAAGCTGCCGCAAAGACTGCAGGGTATCCATACTCCCCTATCAGGACACTTACTGCGTCAACTATGCCGCTCAAAGTTCCACCTGACACAAAAGCCACAAGGATGGTAACAGCCATTGCTACTATTTCCTGTTGTTAGACGGCATATATTTGGTGTACACCCAAACTTTTTTGTCTTATCCCTCCCTCTCCCCACGGTGCCTGCCTAGTTATAAGCTGCCTTTCGTGACTTCAAGAATATTGACATGCAAGAACCTATGTGTTAGATTGGTCCCAGATGGAGGTCGAGTGCAAAACCCATATCAGAAGGGATTAAGATACTGTCGTAGATGCGAAGTATATTTTAAATGCAACGATAGCCACTGTGTTTGCTGCGGGCTCCACCTTCGATTTACCCCCGTCCACCCTCTTGCTAAGAAAAAAGCTGAGATAATCGGATACTACTGAAAATTGGAAAAAGCACTATATGATAAAAGTTAGCAACACGTTGGAACGTGCTGTATGAGGGCCTCGCAATAACTGATCCAATGCGCCCTTTGCTGTACAGCATGTAATAATCGCAAGTAACAAAGTTTGTCCAGCTGAAATATTATACTACTTCAAACAATTCCTCACTTACATGCCCGTGAAATTAAAATAATGGCATATTTTCAAGTTTCTGCGTATGGCAAAGGTAATGGTTGGTAAGGCTACAGACATTGGAGAGGGCAAGATGGTGCATCTCACAGCGGGAGGCAAGGACATACTTATAGCGAATATAGGGGGTCAGTTTTATGCTACAGGCAACACTTGCACCCATGCCGGAGCGGAGCTTCACGAGGGCGATCTGAATGGAAAAGAGCTGGTCTGTCCCTGGCACCGTGCTAAATGGGATGTTACCACTGGCAATTTACTCTGGTTCCCACAAAAACTGCGTGAGCTCGGCCACTACAAGGTTACGATCGAGAACGACACAATGTACGTAGAGGTATAAGTACACCTTTATTTTTTATTTGTGAAACGACTTTTGATAGTATCTTTACTAGATTGTGCCATGCCAATACTGTAATGCAGTCGTATGTAACCAGCAGGGTTGTAATGATGATATAGCATAGTTATAATTTAAACAAGAACCCGCCGCTTGCAACGCTTGAATTGGCTGAATATATGATGTTCCCTCTACACTGAATGAACCTATTATGGGCCGATTATGGGGGCAACTCATCTCTGATTCGATTCCCCTATTCATACCCCTAAGATAGTCACGTCACATCATTTCTGTGGACGGTCAAGGATCTAAAGTGGTCAACTTTACTTTTTATTAGAGAAAAAAAAGAGAAAGAGTAAAGTGAGCTATACTTGGAATTAGGGGATTTCTTATCGTCTCTGCCCCAGACCGTGATTAAAGGCGAGAGGGTTTCTCTTACCGATAATGTAGTACGAAAGATATTCAAATTTGCCAAATTAAAAAAGAGCGATGTATTCTTCCACCTTGGCTGTGGAGAAGGCAACGCTGTCGACATTGCAGCCAAAGAATTTGGTGTTAAAAAATCTGTAGGTGTGGAGGTTGACAAATCTATATCTGACACAGCTAGGAGGAAAATTTCCGGCATTACTAACGCTTACATAATAAATGCAGATGTGCGCCGAGCCGATATCTCTGATGCTACTGTTTTGCTATTCTGGTTCAATGATCCAGACATAGTGGATGCTATGACAAAACGATTCAGAAAAGAGCTGATGGATGGTGCTAGGGTAATAACTATATGGGCTCCGCTTGGCATGACGATTCCAGATAAAGTCGAGTTTCCATTTCTGATTAATAAAAAACCCTTCAAGAAAGCTAAGACTATACAGGAACAAATAAGGTCAATATATGGAACAGATTGCATTGACTTTACTGCTTCTTGGCTCCTTGCAGAAAGATACATTGATGCACTTGAAGTCACGCCTCCTGCGTACAGGCGGTTTGTCAACATATTACAGAGCATGGTGATATGGATAAACGCTTGGAATATGAACGTCGCATGTGAAAATGAAGTCCCACCGCCAGTCCAGACATACTCTGGGATACTTAAGACATTCTTTAACATAGACATATCTAGTATGATGGAAAAATAGTCGCTGCTGTTATCTGGCGTGTTATCAAAAGAGAGCGATAAAAATTTTATCAGTAGTATGATACTATTGTACTGTCCTGATTGGAATTATAGGCTGAAGAGAAAACCTTGCTATCTCCTTTCAATACTATAATCCATGTAGAAGACTTTCATTAATATTGGTAATTGAAAAGTACTGTGTGTAAAGATAATGATAGACTAGGAATTTGGTGTTGTATAGAATATGACAACAAACAACAAGAGTAAAAAAATATTGAGTTCAGATGCTGAAGCATCAGTTTCTTTGATTGTTGCCAGAATAGTATACGGCATAAATTGGTTTAATATATCTGCCATATTCCCATTCATTGCATTAGAGTTTGGGAAAGATGTTTCTTTGCTAGGTTCTATATCTGCAGCATTTTTCATCGGAGTAGGCTTATTCCAGATTCCTGCAGGCATATTTGCTGCAACGTTCAATCCTAGAATTTCTGCTATTTTAGGGATAATAATTACTTCAGCCGCTGCTCTTCTATCTGGATTAGTCTCATCGTCGTCACAGTTAATCTGGTTACGCTTCATAGTGGGGTTTGGAATGGCTTTCTTCTTTAGCTCAGCCATAATACTTATTGCAAGATATGGCAAAAGAGGATTCCCTGGTTTCTCAATAGGCGTTATGAATTCTGCCCATTCACTGGGTGGAATTATTGGCATTTTTGCATGGATAAATATTGCTCAAATAGTTGGGTGGAGGTCTAGCCTTATCCTAAGCGGTGTATTGGGTCTTGGTACGGCGTTGTTGATGATTACGACTATTCCGAGAACCAAAATACCTGTCAATGCTGCCTCTGAGACAGACCATAAAAGTTTTCCACCAACAAGAAAAGGACAAAAATTCAAAATATCTGGTGCTTCAAGAGTACTGTCTAACCGTACATTAGTCTGTCTTGGTCTTATTCTCATAGGTATCCAAGCAGGTTGGGCTGTAGAGTTAACATTTCTTGTGGTATATCTAGGAGACCTCGAATTCTCAGTACAGGTTATTGGAATAATTGCAAGCCTCCCTTTGATCTTTGCAATTATTTCTGCTCCTTTAATTGGACGATTTTATGACAAAGCAAGGGACACAAAGCGAGTCTTGATTATCTGTGGAATGGGAACGAGCATGGCTATAGCTGGACTGTCCATTGATAACCTATATGCGATAATTACATCCGTTATACTCACGGGATTTTTTTCAGGTGGTGCTTTCACTATAGTCTATGAAAAAGCTCGAACAGTTTTGATTGATGGCGTCATAGATCATAAAAAAGACACAACTTTCTCAAACCCAAAAACCGATAAACAAAATTCCAGCGAGAGAAAACCTCCTCTCGATAATTCTTCTTATTTTGACACACTAAAGGTCGCATGGGTAAATGGGATGTCACTTATTGGGGTATTGTGGACACCTATCGCCTTTTCATTTGTCGTAGAAGAGGGTAGCTACGAGCTGGCTTGGATATTCTCTGCAGCCATAACGGCAATATTCGTAATTACACCGATAAAGTTCTTGAAATGAATCTCAATGAGCTGGGGATGGATTAGAATGTCTCTATACTACCTATCCTCATCTATTCTTCTCTTTCAATGACTTTTTGGATATTATGATATATTCCATTTGAACTAAAAAAAGATACATCTGAAATAAGAATAGTTTCGAAAAAAGGAGACAGACAATTATAATATCAGAATCGGTGAGCTAGATGTCTTGTTTAATGAACTAGGGTTTCCAAATGCTACCTTTTTTGTTCCATGCAGGACGGTAATGTGCCACTGTGCTTGTTACGATATTCGTTGAGGAGTTGTTCTTTTACCTTATCTGCAGATCCAATGATGGCATAACTAAACCTCTTTGCCTTACTTAAGCAAGGATCTGACAAGCTTGCAAGCATGGATTCTCTAAGATTTGGACTGCTACCGATAAATAAAATCTTCATACCTGCATGTATCTTGTAAACCCCTTCAGACTCTGCGATATGTGTGATATTTTCTCTATCAAAATCAAGCCAAGTAGACCAGTCTAACGCTTCTACCTCTTCTTCATTCACATCTTTGAATTTTACCTTTTACTTCTTTAAGTATTGCTGTTTGTATCAGAATTATAGAGGCATTAGGCAGAAATCGAAACAACAGCATACGCGCTTTGCGAATCTTGCTTTAAGAAGATTTCAACGTCTTAAGATATGGATATGGGCGGCTTTTTTGGTCGTTTCATGTGCTACCCTGAGGGTTAACGTATTTTTATCAAATACATACCTTGTAGAAAGTCTTACCAATTATATTGAATGACGATAAAGATGAACCCCTGATGCAATAGACCTTACAAGAGGCGGATACCTGACTCCAGCCTTTCGATCACTGATTTGTATCACGTAAGATCTTACTTATATAATATTCTTCTAAGTTAATCTGAGAGACAACAATGTCGGGCAGATAAAACTTCATATTGTCATATTGTATTATTTTTGTACGTGCAAATCATAAAAATAAACTACACAAGTTTGCGATTTCACAAATGGAGATTCGCTGAACAATGGTAGCGCCATTCAGCTCGTTTCTTTTCCAAGCTGGAGGAGCTGGCAATATAATCTGGATTGCTATTGCAGTGATTATCATTGGAGTCATAGGCTATTTCATATACAAACGACGATTTAGAGGACGTGCACTCGGACGCAGTCCTGGACGTTATCAAAGGATGACTAGGGAGGGGGAACCACTTGAAGACTATAGAGGAGAAGGTGGAGGATTGATATCTAGATCTTCAATAAGAATAGTAGTACCCGTTATCATAGCATTCATTATAGTCGTAATAGTCCTAGCTGCTAGCGTTAAAATTGTCGAAGCTGGCCACAGAGGAGTTCTTCTAAAATTCGGGGCAGTTGATACCTCAGCATCTTTAAACGAAGGAATTCACTTTGTAGTCCCCTTTAGAGATAACGTTATCCCCCTTGAGGTTAGAACACAAAAAATAGAAGAAAATGCAGCTTCCGCATCTGGGGACCTCCAAGATGTAAGCACGCAAGTTGCACTTAACTATCACGTGGACCCGAATACTGCTCCCAACCTATTCCAGCAGCTTGGATTTGATTATGCTAGCAGAGTTGTCTCTCCTGCGATACAGGAATCAGTAAAGCAGGTAACCGCTAGATATAATGCAGAGAATCTTATTACAAATAGAGAGACCGTAAAGGCTGAAATTGAAACCCAGATAGAGCAAAGATTAGCTCCCTATGGTATTGATGTGGAGACAATATCAATCACGGAATTTCAGTTTTCAGAGCAGTTTAGAAGAGCCGTTGAAGCAAAAGTAGAAGCTGAACAAAGAGCCCTCCAGGCTACAAACGACCTTCGGAGAATCGAAATAGAGGCGCAACAAGCAGAAGCAAGAGCTATAGGAGAGCAACAATCCAATATTGCTCGCGCAGAGGGAGTGAGGCAAGCAGCCGTACTCCAGGCTCAAGGAGAGGCAGAAGCGATACAAATAGTTGAGGCGCAGCTGAGGGAAAACCCGCGGTATTTAGAATGGCTCAAGACCCAGAGGTGGGATGGAGTCTTGCCTCTTGTAACAGGCGGCACAGGTGCAACTCCTTTCATAGAAATCCCAGCGTCAAGAGAAGGTGGCGTTCAGCAAGCCGGAACGGCAGAAGGAGAAGGTTCTACTAACGGCTCTGCTACCGCTCCAACAACGACCACGGCATCAGGAAACTCGACACAAACAACCAGATAAAATAAGTGTAACACCGGCAAAGGGAGAGTAGATCCAATTTTTTGTACTCTGCCCTACTGCAAAGTACTGCTCGAATGCCCTATCACTTTTTCTCCTTTCGTAATCAGGCAACATGAACAGTTCTTTTCAAAACACATACTTGTTTGCTGATGTTTGCAAATAGGGCATGCACACATTTGTCGCGGTGAATTAGAACTTCTTTGCGCGCTAAAATACCTCGCATCCATGTAAAGCCACAGTGTAACGAGCGGTAACCCGATCCCAAGAAGGATAAGGAGTGTCCTGATATTGATTCGTAGGAGAAGTAGCGAAATGGCAAACACGCCAGTAGCAATTGCAAGCATCAAGAGCCAGCGTTGAGTAAAATCCACTGGGTTATAGACTCCTCCGTGTCAGAGAAAACATGTGTATTAGTTAGTCGCTATCCAGTCACCGAAGATCTTCCAAATTAGACCGGTCTCTAAAGTGTTCAGGATTCAACCTGAATCCGTTGGTCTTCTCATAAGGAACATCGCTCAACTTTAGATGATAATCTACCTTAGCCATCTTCTTTAGCTGCTTATTCATCCAAAGTGCGAACTGCTCCTCCAAACTGCCTGCTTCTTGCTTCTGGATATCTGGATATATGTCCCGCAACTTATCTACAAAAATTTCATCCATCTCAAGCAAGAAGAAATCCCATCCCAACGCTTTCTTGCCATCAGAGTAACATTTGCATTTGCTTTGAGTTTGTGTTGCAGATTCTAGCGAAGCTATGAAGTGCATTATTTTTGGTCTCTCCTTTTCAAAGTCTATACATGAACCTGACAGAACAAAGAGTGCTGCAGCAGAAGGGACCGCAGCTGCAGCTGTTGTTGCTGAATCCTTTGACCCATGTCCCGCACCCTCGCTGGGTTCAAGAGAGGAAGACACTGGTCTTTCACTCGCCTCAGGTTCTACCTTCGCGGGCTTCTCCACAGATACTGCAGCATCTGCTATCTTTCTTATAGTAACGGTATGGTCAATAAAAACACCTATCATTTTCCTCAATGCAGGGTCTATCCTTGTGATGCCTAGGTCTTCATCGGACGGTAACAGTCGGTAACATCTTGCATCTGTTCCATCTTTTTTACCAATGATTTCGACTACATCACCATCAGCGACGCCTAGAATACCCATAGAACGGCCATCTATACGTACAACTCCGCGGCCGATATCCCGTGCGTAAGCAGCAAGAACCCTTAGCGAGACTTCTTGAGGTTTCATTTCTTGAATAGAAGTATGTGTTTGCTTCTAATAAGATTTACTTGGATTAACTAATTTTGATCTTTCTTTCTACTTCACTATGATTTGCAGAGGTGACAATTCACTCCTGAGCTAGTGCGTCAGTATCTTGCCAGCCAATAGGGCTATCCTTGGTTTTTGATCCTTATTCTACTCAAAGTTGAAAAGGAGGCAGCTGGTGAGGGAGAAAGTGAGTGAAGGCAGGAATCAGGGTGCAATTACTTACTATGCCAGGCGCTGGAGTGCGTATATATGTATCTAGCATAAATGTATCTAGCATAATTTACATGTGTGTGTTTTGGCAGGGGGAGCTGGAATAGACATTGTTGCATGAAAGTATATTCGGTGCACAAGATCTCCAACAGGCCCTAATGTGGATCTTGTTTAGTATATTTGTTGGCGTAGCTTTACTCATCGACCTCGGATTCATAGGCAAAATGAGGGGAATACTTGCCAAAGGACAGAAGCAAGAAGCATTATCTCATGAAAAGAAAGCTCGTTCAACCCACGATGCCTTAGCATGGAGTATTGTTTGGATTTCTCTTGGTTTGATATTTGCTGGTATCGTATATTTTAGCATGGGCTATGATAAGATGCTTGAATACATTACCGGTTACACTCTTGAAAAGACGTTAAGCGTAGATAACATGTTTGTCTTTTTGCTGATTTTCACCTCATTGGCTATCCCGCACCAATACCAACACAAGGTTCTATCCGTCGGGATATTGAGTGCAATAGCCATGAGAATTCCACTGATAATTGCCGGAGTTGCGCTGCTCGAAACATTTCATTGGATGATTTATGTCTTTGGCGCATTTTTGATTTTCACAGCAATTAGAATGTTTTTGCAAAAGAAGGATGAGAAAATTGAAGTAGAGAAAAACATTGCTGTGCGAGCATTGAAGAAAATTATGCCCGTCAATGTAGAGCTAAAGACGGATAAATTCCTGATTCGTAAGAGTGGTATCCTATATGCCACGCCGTTGTTGGTTGCCCTTGTTATTGTAGAGATGACGGATCTTCTCTTTGCTCTGGACTCAATCCCGGCTGTTTTAGCCATTACATCAGATCCCTTTATTGTTATAACATCAAATGTATTTGCAATATTGGGACTTCGGAGTCTGTATCTTCTACTATCAAGTTCCATGGAGAAGTTTTACTACCTTAAGCCAGCATTGACTGCACTATTGTTCTATATAGGATTCAAGATGCTGCTATCGGAGTTTTACCATATACCAATAGAGCTATCACTGGCCATCATCTGCTCAATCCTAGGTATCGCAATTGCACTATCATATCTCAAAACCCGCACAGAAAGGCAACAACGCCCACAGAGCAGGGATGAAGTAGGATAGAGATATCGAGATTTACTCTTTCTAACGATAATTCATTCATTCTGACAAAACGTATCTGTAAGGTGGCCAGTATTAGGAAAGTGTAGTAAAATTGCTATGTTTCTACTGCCTAAATTCTAGCGTATCTTCTAGACTTATCGAGTCAAGATTATTGATACTTCGCTTATGAAAACTTGCAGGGTTGCAGGGATGCCTTATAACCACCTTTAGATGATCATTCTGGAATGAGGCTTTCGTCAAAATCCAGCTTTCTTCAATTTTGAACCGCATTTTGGACACGACACTTCATTATGTTTCGTTCCGCAGTTCATGCAATAGTAACTTATGCCTCTCTGAGAGCCAAACATGTTACCGAAGTGAGAAGGAGAATCCCTAGAAGAGGCGTGGCCTGCCTTTCGGAACTGTCTTCTTCTCCTATAGAGTCCAAGCCCTATTACAGCAGCAACTATCACTATAAGGGAATAAGGAAAAGGCAAAAATATAGAAACTATAAATGCTATCCCGAAGTAAATACCTATCCACATTAACGTTTCAAGCATAAACCTTTTTGTATTACTGTCCATGGTTGCAAATCAACACTGTAGAATAGTAGCTTTTGATATTAATTTAGATCTCTGTTTGCAATTAAAGACCTATTTGGATGGTACATGGTATTATTATAAACTACGGTATTGTTTTGAGTTCAATTTTGATGGTATTATTATTATCAATATACGCGCAAACCTACGACGTCGCAGGATAGAACACCCAAGGCTTGTGAGGATGTCTACCTAGTACTCGCCAACAGTACGAGTCATTTGAATTCTCGGAATCAAGAATATCCTTTTGAGGATCAACAAGACTTTTGTGGTCTGTCTAATTTCGGATCCAAATATGGGGCTTACATACAGTGGCAAAATATCCTCCAATAAGTGGCTATTGTGCAGCACATTCAATTCGAATTAATTACTCTGGTGACCCAATCTTGGCCTCTGATATCAATCACCTAGTTCAATTGCCCTAAAAAACATCATAGAAACATCTCTTGATGGCTTATTTGTGAGACTTCTTTGCCTTATTAGGTCTTGAGCTTTCTCCACAAAGGATGGCAATAAGCCGGGGGCGTTATGTCTGTTGACGCATGCTCTAAGGTCAAGCGGAGCCTCCAAAGGATTGTGCAAGAGAAACCTCCGTTATCCATTCGCATTTTATGTTTACCTTTGCATGATGTTTCTCTATTGCGTCGATATCGGGCCCTTCCAGTAGACAAAAGCAAATCTTTGCGTCTTTGTTATATAGAAGGTTGACGTGTCTAACGCCAAATTCATCAGTCGGAGATGCGCATAACTCCTTCAAATTCTCTTCACTGAAGGGAACCTTGTGAACATCTAAGAATACTGGCATTCATGAAAGAATTTCTGTCACATATATATAAGATTGATCTCTCCTATGTGAGGATTACCTCCAGATTTTTGATATCATGCTGTTAAATGTGTCTTTATATTCAGGGATCATAATATTAAACAGAGATCAAAGTTGGAGGAATTCGATGATTTCCAGTTAACAATTAGTAGGAAATCATATGGGAAATCTCGATACTCTGATTTTCTTCTTAATGCGACGAGAAACATAGATTTCTATTTAAATCATCTTTCTAAATCCGAATCTACACTCTCAAATTCGTTATTTGAATTTCTTAATACTGCCGACAAGAAAAAGAAAATAACTGTGAGACTTGTTACCGTAATTAACTTAGAAAATTTAGAGCTAGCCCAAGAATTGGCTAGAGGAGTCACAGTATATCACACTGATGGGTCGGGTGGAAATTTTTGTATTATAGACGGGAGCACTTATCTCTATGACATAGAAGATTATGGCCATAAAACGGCAGGATATCATAGGCATCTTTTTTCTAAAAATCCCACTTTTGTGAATTTGCAACAGAGTTTGTTTGAGAATCTGGTGAATCATGCTGTACCTGCACGAGATAAGATCAAAGAACTGCAGCATGGACTTCAAAGAGAATATATCAAGACTATGCAAGATCCATCTTCGATACTCCAACTTGTAAGAGAGCGTATCGAAACAGCTGGATTTGACATACAAGCGCTTTTTGCGACTATGAATTCTTTCTATAGGGCAGAGGCTGATGGGATTATTGACTTGCTCGGATCTGCAAGAAGTCGAGGGATAAATGTTAGAGTTTTAATTAAAATCGATGATGAAACAATGAAGGACATACCCAAACACATGATCAAGAAGAAGCATGACCTTATCAGCGTGAATTTTATCCGTCAACCTCTAAGAAGCAAAATTACAACATTCATAATCGATCAATCTTTTTCGGTAACGATAGAGGTCAACGATGACAGCAAAGATAATTTCTCAGAAGCGACTGGTTTGGCTACGTACTCTAATAGCGAGTCCACAGTATTTACTGATTATTCAATGTTTGAGAACTTGTGGATACAAGCAGAGCTCGAAAGACAAAATAGCCTACGACAAGCATATTTCAAGATGTTCAATGGACAGAAACTAAGAGATGAAACATACAAACGTGATTGGATAAAAAAGGAAAAATAGATATTGTAACTCATCACTCACTTGATAAATGCTGAGCTTCTCCCAGTTGTTCTTCAACGACATCATTTTTTTGTCGTTCCATTTACTTACTCCTTGTCTAAATTGAAAGTTGAGTTCGATGACACTCGAATCAAATATGACTTTAAGCAAAAAAATACGATACCCCTATGCGGACCATTAAAGAAGGATCTTTCTTTGACACTCATCCTCAGAAAAAAGTAAGTTCAAGTGGACAAGGTCACCATGGAAATTGTTCTAATTTTTGGATCTCATAGGGCTCCTGCGAAAATTCGTAACATATTTAGAAATATTCATATAACTTGAGTTATTGTTAATTATGTGTCCTCATACCATAATCCGATGTCTCATATGTATTGCAAAAAATGTGATAGAAAATATCCAGTTTCTTTTACTCTCTGCACGATATGCAAGCAGAAATTGACAGTCAGCGAGTACATAGAACAAACTTAAAAAATACTCGGTCAGGATTATTCCTTTTAGCAAAGATTTTCCAGGACTGACATTATTAGCTCGCATCTAAAATGATCATTTTTTCAGTCGGCATTTGCAAAGTTTTTTTATGAACGGTTTAGATTTGTTAGCATGTTTTGGTGCTGTAAACTATTGGACTGCTAGCCAAGCGCCTCCTTTGTCGCGTTGAGAGAGTATTTAGTGAGGTCTAATATAACAATCAAGGTCTCAACGTCATATTGGGAGTTTTCGAGTTCTATCTTACTGGAATCTGTTGCAGTAGTTTATGTTTTGCTGTGACCTTAGTAACAAGATAAATTGCTCCAGGAGTTGGGATAAATTATCAAGGGATTAGTCTATGCCATATCGCTTACTGAGATAAGTCTGTAGAAAGCAAGGTCCAAAACTTTAAAGGTTACACGCAAGAGTAACTCTCGGCTTATGATTCCACATTCATATGAACTTGCTAAATCCCAACCATATTCTAACCGTACAAATATGTCACTGATAAATGAAGCAAAAACATCAATAATAGCGCTTACTAAAATTCGGTAAATGCTTTACTATAATCCTTCACTCCTATGAAAAATAAATATCCTTAGTGTATGAAAATGAGCAGAAATATTCACTCCAACTTAGTAATTCATTTTCTCATAGTATTTTCTTTACTACCGTTAAACTCTCTGATACTGATGGATAATGCGGTTATGGGATATGACAGCTATGATTCAGAAGAAAGCGACATGGTAGAAACTTCTCTTACAACAATTCAAAATATACCATTTGCAATTAATGAAGAAAAAATAGTTGGAGCATATATTCCAGATACAGTACGGTTAGAAGATAAGACTGGAATTAATCAGACACTTGCCATTTCAGAGTTTCTTGAACAGGGATTCAGTGAGTATTATTTTGTAATGGATAATTTTGAGGATCCTAACGAATTAGGATCCACAGAAAGATTGCTTTATGCTGCAGATAATACGGGATTGAAAATAGTTATCATTCTTTTACCTCCATCAGAGGGCGGTGCTACAACCAGCTATGACTGGAAGGGTTGGGTAAGATACTTTAATGATCTTAAAGATAGGCATCCATCTTCATTCACTGGTTTCACAATAGATGACTTTAATTGGATTAGCACAAGAAACGATACAAAGTTTTGGAGAAATATCGATTTCATGCTTGATTCCAATCTTACTGATGCTCTAAAAGAAAAGAGAAGTGATGTGAAGTTTTCACCAGTTGTATACTTTGAAGGCTTGGGGAATGAGATATTAGCAAACGAATATGGTCCATACATAGACACTGTTATTTTAGTAAGCGCAAGCTATTACAATGTTTCACGGCTTGAATCAGATTTATTGCAGTTCAAGCAAATGTTCCAAGGAAAACCTAGTCGATATATAGTTTACCCCACGATAACTTACAATTATACAAGACAGGGTTATGATCCGCCTTCAGATAGGCTGGTTATGGCGACTCTTTCAATAGCTACAAGATCAGTCGACGGGATAATACTGTGGCACAAAATTGACGGCCATATAGCTCAAGATTATCTTCGTCACCGGGAAGATCCGGAATATTTGGACGCAATATATGTAATGGAACAACTGCAGATAGCTGATGAGGAAAATACGCTAGTGGAACTTGTTGAGAACCCAATAGCCAATAGATCTAATTTTTCTACCATTCGAGTCGCTTTAGATTGGTGATTATTTAATTTTCAAGGTATCAGTCAGTTAGATCTTACATCCTCGCCTCTATCAGAATGCGAATATAAAATTGTCAGCTATAATCGATGCTTTAATAAGATTCAAGCTCGAAACGTTATCTAAGGATAGTTAATCTAGGTATTGAAATAAATATTGTATGCTGTTGTTATTGTTGGCTATTTTCGAGATCTCCTTTTGGCTGAGTCGTACGCTATCTCTGCGACACTACTTTCAATGGAATATCGACTTATTGCTTCAATGTACTCATAATTCACGCTGGGGGACCGTATCAATTAAGAATACCAGATTCATATTTTCGCACGTTATCGCATTCTCCTAATGCAAATTTCAAAGGATCCCTAGAGTTTAGTAAACAAAATCTTTGTATTCTAGTCTTCCAGTTACAGAGGATTGTTTTATTTTTCTCTAAAAAGAAAGAAGAATCTAATAAAATGATATTTTACTAGCGTTAAACGGTGCTATGTAATCGCAATAATGTATATGAGAAGTTATAACCAAAATGTACAACATATCTCGTTTTTCTATCCCGGCTGATTCCTGAAAATTATATGTCGTCATCACAGCACTTTTCTCTGATGTGAGAATAATGTAGAAATATTGTAATACTGACAGGACAGGAGATAGAACCCTTTGTCTGACATCCTTGGTCCTCATTCGGAGTTAAGCCGCTTCTTTAACAAGAGATGACTACTTCCATTCTCATAGATCTTTTCAGACTGCAAAGTGAGCCCATAAGATCTACATATTTCCAGTATAGGACTAAGCAAACTGGCGCTGTGTACTTCTACAAACAAAGCCAAATCATTGCTTTTTGCCAGTGTTCCTTCTGCCCCCTTCAAGACCTCTAATTCGGCACCCTCTACATCTACCTTAATCCAATTTGCTTTATCCAGGGCCAACTGTCCCAGTAAATTATCTAAAGTATCTGCTCTCACTTCGATATGCTGTTGGGGGCTCTGCCCTGCTCTTTCTTGGAGTGTACTGTAACTGCTATAGAGTTTTAATGTAGTCTTTTTGGAAGATACAGCATAGTTTAAAGTCGAAATATTGGTCAAACTATTCAACTTAATGTTCTTGTTGAGCATTTCGAAGCTGTCAGGCTGTGGTTCGATTGCAACTACTTTTCCCTGTTGACCTACCATCTTTGATGCCACTATGCTATAGAATCCAAAGGCTGCGCCAACATCAATAACTATATCGCCCTTCTTGGGTGAAAATTGCTGGACTATATCTTCTTCATGATCTACCATGCTTGTATACACATCATGAATCAAGAAGTTGTTCACCTTTCGCGTGATACGACTATAAAATCTATAATCATGCTTTGGCGAGCTAAATACCACTAGAAGGGATTTATCTAGTCTCAGAAATTCAATTGCTCCATACAGAAAATCCTCGAAATTAAATCTATGCTTTAAACAAAATTTGTCTCGCTTTTCTCTGCCTAAAAATAGCCTGAGGGTTGCTCGAATTGCAAGATATGCCCCTTTTATGCAATAGAGAACGCATTTGTCGAACAGCTTTGCTCCCCTTAATTCCGTTAGTAGCCAGCCTCCGCTTCCAACTGGGTGTCTCGAAATGGTCATATTATTACCTTCCACTCCAGGGATATTCAATCCCCTTGAGCGGGATATTACTGATTAAGTTATTTTCTGTTATCGTGCAAGTGCCCAAGAAGTCATTTGTAATATCAATTTTATAATT
Organism: Nitrososphaera sp.; assembly: GCA_036259955.1. GTDB lineage: Archaea > Thermoproteota > Nitrososphaeria > Nitrososphaerales > Nitrososphaeraceae > Nitrososphaera. The sequence continues at coordinate 31,560 of DATAAU010000171.1, forward strand.
ATATTACTATTTAGTGTTAACAAGTACTTAATAATAGTCCTTTATTTAAAGAGCTAGACCAGATGGCTAACAATATTGCTTCTTGGCTGACAAGAGGACCCAAAGAATCGGTAATGCCAACATTCGATCGAATTACTCTACTACCTGTCAAGGCCAGTTATATATTCATTAGAATCTTGTTTAGGGTGAGTCTGGGAAAAGAAAGAAGGGAACGATCAAAAATTTATAGAAGAATCTCTGGGAGACTATATGTCGGCGACTATACCATCCCTTCCTATGATCTATTAAAATTCTTTTACAAATCCCGGGGCGATCTTAAACATAGAAAATCAAGGCTTTTGAAAGTTCACGTAAACGAACGTGGTTACAAATATTATTGTAAATTTGAGGATTTTAACCCCCGCAGGGAAGAGGATATCGTAGAACTTTTTAGTCCTAAGAAGGGAGATATAGTGGTAGATGTTGGTGCTCACATAGGTAAGTATACCCTTATTGCGTCCAAAATGGTTGGGCCTAGAGGAAAAGTAATAGCGATTGAGGCTCATCCGGGTAACTATGATATACTCAAAAAAAATATTTCGCTAAATAAGCTAAACAACGTTGTCGCTTTGAATTTCGCGGTTCATTCAAAAGAAACGATGGTCAAACTATATGAACCAGGACAAGAAGAAGGCTTTACTATATACAATACGATAATGACTGATAGGAGAATGGTGAATAATCAACGTTATGTAGAGGTGCAGGCCAAAACGCTTGATTCAATTTTACTGGAAAATGCAATAAAGGAGGTTAATTGGATAAAGATTGATGTAGAAGGCGCAGAACTCGAAGTCCTTCGCGGAGCACCCACTATACTTTCAAACAGTAAAAATTCATCTCTGTTGATAGAAATTCATAACCTTGGGGCGAACCACAGAAACCTCTACGAACCAATAATTGAGCTCCTTAAACTAAACAAATACAGTGTATCATTTGAAAAGGCGTATGAGGGCGGTGAGCGTCACATCATTGTAAGGAATTTCTCCGTTGGCAATGACATAAGTAATTCTCATCATACTGCTGCTAAGGTGTAGGTGGCTGAGAAAGAAGCGTAAATAAACAGAGACAAACTCTGCTGCCATCAAATCATGTTGTTGTATAGTGAGTGTATCCTAACATAATCGGATATATTGAAGTTTAGCGTTTGATAGTAGTGATTAGGACATGTTTCTCTAGAAACAACGCCTTACCTACTCCAATAGTTTTATCGGAGGAATATACGAAATCTTTGATATTCCGAATTTGTCTGGAGCTGGTATGCATGTTCTGTCAACGTGCTAAGTAATGATACAGACAATAACATTGTGATCATTCCTGTAACGACTAATTTTTTAGATAAGTCCAAGGAAAATACCTTCGTGTGCATCGAACCGCATGCATGAGAATACATATTTTATCTCTTGCAGAAGCTTTTTCAGAAACCTAATAATACAACTTCGAGATAAATGACTGCACGGTAACCGATTTCAGGAGTTGCTCTTTACTATTCGTAGTCCACACTGGCTGATAATTGATTAATTTGCGAATTATCGCTCCTTTCATTGGAAGCCTACATGCGCCCTCCTCTGGCAGCCGTCAACATTTACTCGAGGACAAGATGATTCTCTGTAACTCTTGTTCTGATGCACTGATAGCATAAGTTATCGGCTACCATGCCAGACTACCCCCGCTAACGCTAACCCATTTAAAGGATACCAGAGTACCAACGAAGAGCAAAATAATAAATGAACTATTCCATATTACTCGATGTTGTTGGTCTAGAACAAAAACACTTAGACTCAGGCCTATTGCCAAATATTTCAAAAATTACTGAAAATGGGGAGGTGGGGAAACTCGAACCTACATTTCCTGCTGTCACATGCAGCGTTCAGGCCAGTATACTTTCTGGCAAATATCCAAGAGAGCACGGGATAATTTCAAATGGGTTGTATGACAGGAGCACTTTCAATGTCTCGTTCTGGGAGCAATCCAGCTCACTTGTCCAGTCTCAAAGAGTATGGGACATTGTCAGGCAGAAAAATACTATGAAAACTGCCGTGCTCTTTTGGCAGAACACCATGTATGCCAATTCAGACATAGTAGTGACACCACGACCAATACATTTGGACGATAAAATGGTTATGTGGTGTTATTCAAAACCAGTAGGTTATTACGAAGAGCTGAAGGAGAATCTTGGTGAATTCAACCTTGCAAGCTATTGGGGACCTCTTGCATCGTCTAAATCAAGCGAATGGATAGCAAGTGCTGCCGAATATACTTTAGAACGCGAGAGACCCAATTTTCTTTTTGTATACATTCCACATGTAGATTACTCTGCACAGAGGTTTGGCAAGGAGGGAGTGCAAGTACTAGATGATCTGAAAAAGGCTGATGAGATAGTTGGCAGACTTGTGCAGAAAGCAACGACTCTCGGAATACGGGACGAAACACAATTTGTTATTTTATCTGAGTACACGTTTAATGATGTCAACGGTGCAGTACCTCTCAACCTTGTTCTTCGAGACGCTGGATTGCTCTCTATCCGTAACATCCAGGAAAAAGAGTATCTTGATTTCGAATATAGCAAGGCGTTTGCAATGGTTGACCATCAGGTAGCTCACATATACATAAAGAACGGCTACGAAAAAGAGGCGAGATCTGTATTGGAGACAACATCCGGAGTAGACATGGTGCTGGATGGCAATGGGAAGAAGGATTTAGCAATAGATCATGATCGCAGTGGCGATCTGATCGCCATTGCTGCAAAAGACAAATGGTTCAGCTACTTTTGGTGGTATGACGAAGGCAAGGCACCAGACTTTGCTCATAAGGTGGATATACACAGAAAGCCCGGATATGACCCTGTCGAATTGTTTATCGACCCAAAAACAAAGTCTATTCCACTTGACACAAGCTTGATCAAAGGATCACATGGGAGACCAGTTAATTTACAAACAGAGGAAGGTCTTGCATTCTATGCTTCAAGCAAAAGGCATGGAATTATATCTGAGTCAGGTTCTACGAAATGTGTCGACATAATTAAATGCCTTGTTGATACATAATGAAATACGCCATTACACTTGCCTCATTTAGAAATATAGAGCCGCTAGAAGATACTTTGGCTATTCTGGCAAAACAGGGTTATGATGCAATCGAGATGTTTGGAGAGCCTGGAGAGGTCGATGCAAAGAAAATGCTTGATTCACTAAAATCCTACGGACTGCCTGTCTGTGGCGTGACCGGCATGTGGGGATCGATAAGTAGCAATGGTTGGAAGCGTAGACTTCTGAGCAGTGATCTTGCGATTGTGCAGGCATCTGAACAATATGTAATTGATTGTCTTCAGTTTTGTAACAATCTGGGGGGTCATGAGATGAACGTTTGTCTCTTTGCTGACGATACCAGAGGCGTTGACCGGACCCACAGGACTATTTCTGCAACTGAAAAGGAGATTTTTGCAGCAAAGGCTGTTCCATTAATGCGGCGTCTTGCTAGAAAAGCTGCAGATTATGGAATCCAGCTACTGCTCGAGCCTCTTAATCGCTACAGTACCCCATATTGCGCTACTGCAAAAGATGCTGTTGCGATAGCCAAGCAGGTGGAGTCGCTAGGCGTATTGCTTGACACATTCCACATGAACATTGAAGAAGATTCTTTTAAAGACGCAATAGAAGCCTCATGCAAGTTTTTGCGGCACTTACATTTTGCTGATAATAATCGGAAAATGCCGGGGTTTGCTCATATTGATTTTTCTTCGATTATAGAAAGCCTAAATGAAATTGGCTACCATAGTTATATCAGCTTTGAACCCAACCTATCTGATAAAAATTATCAGGATGCTACTAAATATGGGCTTGATTTCATTAAGGGAATAGTACAACGCAAAATAAACACTAATCCTGATAATCGGTGACTCTTTCCTACAAGGATATTTAACCGTCAGATAGTCCACTAACGCGGTTTTTTATCTCATCTTTTTCTGACTTCATATGCTCCCTCAGGGATTCCACTGTGTCAAACGACTGACCGCATTCCTTGCACCTAATCAATTCACTTGAAGGCACAGAGTATCATAGACTACAAGATTTAAAAACCTACAGGCGGAGAGCACAGAATATTTGTTTCGTATATCTTTCATGAATATTCTCTACAACGATATAAAATCGCAGTTATCCTATATGCGATTATAAACCTGCTTTTGTTTGGCAGCTCTTAAATTCCCACACATTCCAGTAACACCGTTGCTTGAGCAATTCCTGCTTCAAGGTGCGACAGAAATAGTAGTAATCGCTGCATCAGTGATAATCGGTCTGCTCATACTGTGGATAGTTATTTCAATACCTGTGTGGATAGCCGCAAAGATCTTGACAGCTGGAAGAGTTAAGTTCACTCGCGCTATGTTGGTGACGGCTCTTGGCCCTATTACCTATGCTGTCGTGTTCTTTATCTCTGCGGCTTTGCTTGCAGCGATAGTTAGAGATCCTACACTGCCTCTTGTAATAGGATTCATTGTTGCGTTCATTGCCTGGATAGGCATCTTCAAAATTGGATTTGATACTGGCTGGCTAAGAGCACTTGGGATAGCCATCCTTGCAATAATAGTGTTTGCAGTAATTGGATTTATAATCAGCTTCTTGATACAATTGATAGTACCTGAAGCTCCGCCTATAACACCAATACCGCCGATCCCACTCCAGCAAGTTTAGCTCTCCCTGCGGTAACTGAATTCTCTTTCAGCCCACTCGACAAGGCTAAGTAAATCTTTTGCAACATAGTCTGTGTTCTCTTGTGCATTGGGCTGCAGATCCTGAGTTGTGATGGCCGCAGTGCGCAACTCGCCCTTGATTTTACCTTTCATTTGCTTTACAGTGGACGATAGGAATCGAAGTGAACCTTCGCCAGAAGAAAAAATACAAACAAGCATTAGACCATGCTTGCTACTCCATAAACGTAATAAATATCGCTGAAAATCTATATCAAAAAATGGATCAATCTGTTTGCCTACATCGCCGATATATGTTGAATCCCAACCGCGAGCCAACAGTGCTACGGCTGCACTCTTAGCCATAGGGATCCTGTCTTCAGAGCCTGCCACACATACGACTTGGGCGTGCGCTTTTTGTTCTACTGGCTTGACATTGAACTTTATAAGATCAATAAACTCCATCATCAAATTTACCAGAAATACCCTTTCTGTCTTGTTCAGTTTGCCTCTACTATATAACTCGCCTATCGTATTTACCGCAGGTAATACAACATCAGTCAGCACCCTTACGTCGTCAACACTTGAATTCATGACGCTTAGCAAAATTCTTCGACCATGATCCTCGTCCCCAGACAGAATTGAACCGATCAGCTTTTGTTGAATCTGTATATAGTTGATTGGAAATTCGATGTCCGCTACTCCAATTTGTGCAAACCATATGTTTACATTGCCTATCTTTTTCTTTTTGAGAAGACCCATTGCAAGCATGACATCGAGATATTTCGTAACGGTCATCCTGTTAAATCCAATCCTGTCTGCAAGTTCTACTCCCGACAGCCCTGTGCCTCCGGCGCTTTGCAAAGCATCAATTATCTTGTGCTTGATCTCGTCGAGTGTATAGCGCCGGTACACATAACTTATCCGATCTTATGCAAAATAAAACCCTTTTTACCTGTGCTTTTTCTTCGCTATCCTTCTTGAATTTGATATCAAGTCAGTAAGAGCATTGAAGGCTTTTCCGACTTGCTCCATCTCTACAAGGACTATTGTGTCAGTGTAACAACTGAGGGTGTCTTCGATGTTTATATGTCTCCTAGCTAGCTGGTTATAGAAAGCAATAGCGCATCCTGGAGTCTTGATAATATCTTCTGGACTATGCACTATGATAGCTGCTAGGCTATTTTCGATTTCAAGGATATCGTCGTAGGCAAACATCGCTTTGAAATCTTGAAGCAAAAGATTATCAAAGACAAGGGTAATTGACATTATACTTTCTGATATGCTGATAAAATTACCTGTACTCTGGATCATGGCTTTAGCAACCTTTTCGATGGTCTTTTTGCTCTTCTTAGCTGAGACCTTTGCTACATCTGTGTTGACGGTTATGGTGCTGGATGCTAATATGGATGCAATAGACTTTTGCTGTACATTATAACCGTGCTTTGACCGCTTCAAGGCGGTAATTATGCTTTCTATGCTAGTATTTCTGCCAAGCAGAAGGTCTATTTGCGGCTTAATGATACGCGCAAGAGCACTGATATTGCAGTAATCACGCTGAAGGGAGTCCTGAAATGAGAGATCGCTGCTGATTGTCTCTCTAACCGCCTCAGTAATTGATTTTTGATTGCTGGCCAACATGGGTCAATAACACCTTAATTTAGGTCGTTCCTGACCAAAAAATATAAATGTAATGCTTGAAACGCAGACGCATGTAATTGGGTAACAATGGCAAAGTTGTTTTGGCTTACTCGGGCGGGCTAGATACTTCAGTTTGTATAAGGTATCTTCAGACATTACACAAGCTAGATGTCATAACAGTCACTGTTGACTGTGGTCAGCAGGACGACTTTGAAGAAATACAAAGAAAGGCACAAGCAATAGGTGCGATAAAACATATTTACATTGATGCTCGCGAAGAATTTGCTAGCAATTTTGTAGTGCCCAGCATAAAGGCTAACGGCCTGTATCAAGGCAAGTATCCACTCGCAACTGCTCTCGCTCGCCCGTTGATCGCTGCAAAAGCAGTCGAAGTTGCAAACAAAGAAGGAGCAGCTGCAGTAGCTCATGGATGCACGGGCAAAGGTAACGACCAGATTAGGTTCGATGTTACAATGCGTGCGCTTAACCCAAATCTTAGAATCATTGCTCCAATACGTGACCTCAACCTGACAAGAGATCTAGAAATATCTTTTGCAAGAGAACAAAACATACCAATAAGCTCAGAGGCAAAGAAATACAGCATTGACATAAACCTTTGGGGAAGAGCTATAGAAGGTGGTAAAATAGAGGAGGCTGACTTTGAACCTCCTGAAGAGGCTTTTGAATTTATTAATTTTCAGAACGATAAATCTGGTTATATGGAGATCGAATTCGATCAAGGCATACCAATGACTGTAGACGGTGTGGATATGCCTCTCAATGATCTGATCCACTACATTAATGATAAGGCTGGAAGGCATGGCGTCGGGATTGTAGACCACATTGAAGACCGCGTAGTAGGAATCAAGTCTCGAGAGGTATACGAGGCCCCTGCAGCCGTGGCAATAATTGAGGCTCACAAAGACCTAGAAAAAATGGTACTTACCAAGCATGAGCTTTCGTTCAAACAGATAGTTGACAATCAGTGGAGCTGGCTTGCATACTCTGGGCTATGGCAGGATCCTCTACGAGCAGACTTGGATAGGTTTATAGATGCGACACAAAATCGTGTTTCAGGAAAAGTTAGACTAAAAATGGAAAAGGGATCGCTTAGGGTAGTTGGCAGAGAATCAGAATATTCTCTATACAGAAATGATCTGGCAACATATGCCACAGGTTCGACCTTTGACCAAAGTCTTGCCAAGGGATTCGTCGAGTTGTGGGGATTACAGTCAGTTATTGCAAACTCCTTGATTGCAGGAGTAGCTACAAATAGAAAAAACAAAAAGGAGGTAAATAATGAAATCAAAAGTTGAATGCCAAGAATGCGGGGCCGAAGTAAGCGTTCCAGAGGATGCAGTAGTCGGCGAGATTATAACTTGCCCCGACTGTGGAGGCGAGTATGAGATAACCTCAAAGACAGAAGGCAACGTAGAGCTGAAGCCCGCTGAAAGAGTAGGCGAAGACTGGGGACAATAATGGTTGAGGTGAGCATCCTATGCGACAAAGTTCGCTTTGAGGAGAAGTCGCTCTATGAAAAAGCACAGGATCAAGGTATCCAATCTAAGATAGTGGATGCAAAGACTGTTAGCATCGGGACGTATAGTAAGAAAAAGGATTTCCCTCTAGGAGATGTTATACTACAAAGATGCGTAAGTTATTATCGCGGTCTTTACCTTACTGCTTGCCTTGAATTTCTTGGCTTCAAAGTAATAAATAGATTTGATGTGGGCCAGACTTGCGGAAATAAACTCCTTACATCCATTAAGCTTGAACAGAATAAAATCCCAACTCCAAAGACACAGTTTGCATTTAGTGCTGAATCCGGGCTAGAAAGCATCAAGAAGAACGGATTTCCTCTAGTCTTGAAACCGATTGTAGGATCTTGGGGACGCGGTATATATCCGCTCCGTGACCTCGAGACTGCAAATATGATAATCGAAATGAGGGAGGAGGATGACAACCCCCTTTCGCGCATATACTATATTCAAGAAATGGTCGACAGACCGCCACGCGATATTCGCTGCATTGTGATCGGCGATAGAGCCATCGCTGCAATCTATCGTAATTCCTCACAATCAGAGTGGCGAACAAATGTTGCTCGCGGCGGAATGGTAGAGGTTGCGCCTATAACAAAGGAGATGGAGGATCTTGCTCTAAAAGCAGCAAAAGCGGTAGGAGGTGGCATATTAGGCGTGGATATGATGGAAGACAAGAACCATGGATTGGTTGTTCATGAAGTAAACAACACCGTAGAATTTCGTGGAGCTGCCAGCGTCTCACAAGCGGATATACCTTCCGAAATGATCAATTACGCAGTAAACGTCGCAAGACACTAATGACCAAATTCGGTCACCTATGACCTATCCAAGGTTATTGCCGACCAAAAAATATAAATGAGGATTTTTGAAGCGAAGAACTAAAAGAAATGCGTTTTAGCAAAGGAGGATCTTACAAATGAAAGTCGGAGTTGTTGGTGCTTCCGGGTATGTAGGCGGAGAACTGCTACGACTCCTCGTCACTCATCCAAAGATAGATCTGAGTATGGTCACATCACGGCAGAAGGCCGGAGAGTACGTGCACCGTGTTCACCCAAGTTTGAAGGGATTTGTTGACCTTACATTCTCTCCCATGGACATGGAAAAGCTAGCGGATAATTGCGATGTTGTATTTACATCGGTTCCTCATGGCAAGGCAAACAAGATAGTCAAGGACCTGTATGATAGAGGAATGAAAATAATAGACCTATCAGCAGATTTTAGGCTCAAAAATCCCAAGGATTATGTGAGGTGGTATGGCTGGGAGCACCCTTTCCCCGAAATGCTAAGCAAATCAGTCTATGGTGTTCCAGAGCTTCATAGGGAAGAAATTAAGAAGGCACAATTGGTCTCCTGCCCCGGTTGCATGGCGGTAACATCGCTTCTTGCTCTTACGCCGCTGATCGAGAATAACCTAATAGATACTGATCACGTTGTAGTCGACAGCAAAATCGGATCCTCTGGAGCTGGTCAGAAGGCCAATGCAGGTACCCACCATGCGATGCGCTATGGGGTAGTCAGGCCCTACAAGCCTGCAAAACACAGGCACACTGGCGAGATCGAACAAGAGCTTTCGCTCATTGCAAAAAAGCAAATTAAAGTCAGCATGAGTCCTCACGCAGTAAACATCGTTAGAGGCATCCTCACAACAAACCACACGTTTCTAAAGAGACCTGTGGAAGAGCTAGAGGTATGGAAGATGTACCGTAAAATGTACAAACTTGAGCCCTTTGTAAGATTGATTCGAGACAAAAAGGGGCTCTATAAGTTTCCAGATCCTAAATTTGTGGTCGGCTCAAACTTTTGCGATGTGGGTTTTGACATAGATGAATACAATCAGAGAATAGTGGCACTCTCTGCCTCTGACAATTTAATGAAAGGTGCTGCTGGTTCTGCAATACAGAATATGAACGTGATGTTTGGGTATGAGGAAAAAGAAGGACTGATGTACACTCCAATGACACCAGTATGATAGTCATTAAAATAGGCGGAAGTGTTGTAGATGGCCTTCATTCATCTACTTTAGCAGACATAAAGTCTATAGCCGAAGAATATAAGCTCATTTTTGTGCATGGTGGAGGCAAAGAGGTTACCTCCACTGCAACTAAGCTTGGAAAGGAACAAAAGTTCATTATGTCACCTGGTGGTGTACGGAGCCGTTACACTGACAAAGAGACCGCTGAGATTTATACAATGGTCATGTCGGGAAAACTGAACAAGGCAATTGTCCAAATGCTCCTGCGTAACCATATCAATGCTGTAGGAATTGCTGGAATAGATGGAGGCATCCTAAAAGCGGAGAGAAAGAAGAAGCTTTTGATCATAAACGAAAAAGGAAGAAAAATGATAATTGAAGGAGGATATACCGGCAAGATAACTTCAGTTGATGTCCGTCTGATAGAAAACCTTGTCAGCACTGGATACGTGCCTGTCATTTCTCCGATTGCATTAAGCGAAGACTTTGATTTTCTCAATGTCGATGGCGACAGGGCTGCAGCATACGTTGCAGGCAGCATGAAGGCAGAGAAGGTTATCTTTGTCACGGATGTGAATGGTCTCATGTTAAATGGAAAAATTGTCAAATCAATGACTCTAAACGAAGCAAAAAGCGCTCTACCAAAGATAGGGTCAGGTATGGACAAGAAAGTGCTTGCATGTATCGAGGCACTTGAAATGGGAGTCAAAGAGGCCATCATCGCTTCTGGCCAGGTAGAAAACCCTTTGTCTACTGCAGTGGGTCATAACGATTGTACGGTGATTGTTCCGCATTGAATCTCGAAGACCGCTACCTTGCTACTCTTTACCAGAGGTTTCCCATAAACATCGCTAGGGGCAAGGGTGCAAAAGTGTGGGATGCTGTAGGTAAGGAATACATTGACTGCATGGGGGGATATGGGGTTGCCCTAGTTGGGCATTGCAATGACAGAGTGGTAGATGCTATCAAAAGACAGGCAGAGCTTCTCATCACAGCCCACATGTCCACATACAATGATACCCGTTTAAGGTTCATGGAAAAGATAGCGTTGGTTGCACCGACACCTTTGAACAAGATGTTCTTTGCCAACAGCGGTGCCGAATCTGTCGAAGCGGCACTCAAATTTGCAAGGAAACACAGCGGCAAGCATGGTGTCATAGCAATGAATGGGGCATATCATGGCAAAACATTTGGCGCGCTTTCTGTCACATACAACGAAAAATACAGAAAGTCTTTCATGCCTTTGCTGGAAGGTGTTAAGTTTGTTCCTTATAGTGATCCGTCAATGCTGGAAGAGGCTATTGACGATACAATTGGAAGTGTGATTCTTGAACCCATTCAAGGTGAGACTGGCATTATAGTTCCTCCAGATGACCTTCTTCCAAAGATAAGAGAGATCTGCAATCGGCGCAATCTTGTCCTTATATTTGATGAAATACAGTCCGGACTTGGGAGGACCGGAAAGATGTGGGCGGGTCAAAACTGGAACACTACTCCTGACATCATGTGTCTTGCAAAGGGTATAGCTGGTGGAATACCCATGGGGCTTGTCCTAGCTAAACAAGAGATAATGGACTCCATGAAACTTGGAGAGCATTCTTCTACCTTTGCTGGAAGCCCCATAGCGTGTGCAGCAGCCATAGCCACGATGGAAGCATTGGTCGACGATAAGCTTGTTGACAATGCAGCAAAGATGGGTTTGCGCTTTAGAGAAGGACTTATCCGGCTGAAGGAGAAACACAAGATAATTCGGCAGGTAAGGGGTATAGGCATGATGATAGGAGTTGAACTCCGCTTCGATGTCAAAGATATCCTTTTTGACGGAATTCGTCATGGACTATTGCTACTTTATTCTGGAAGAAACATCCTACGACTACTTCCGCCACTGATGATGGATGAAGCGACGATTTCACGCGTAGTTGATATAATGGATATTATACTAACTGATGAGGAAAAGAGAAAAAATGTCATCTAATATAGATGAAATCGATGAAAAGATCATACACATTTTGCAGGACGACTCGCGCCGTGCTTTTGTCAATATTGCCAATGATATCGGTCTTTCTGAATCTGCGGTTCGGCGAAGAGTAAAGAATCTTGTTGACAGAGCGATCATTAAACGATTTACTATTGAACTTGGGGCCAATGACAAGACAAGCGCTATTACGTTGATATCGGTGGCTTCGACGGCAGATACTTCAGCCGTGTCTAACCGACTGATGAAGCTAACTGGTGTCAAAGTAGTCTATGAAATAACCGGCCAATATGATATAGCCGCTATAATTGCAGCCCCCGCGATAGTTGATATCAATAGATGTATTGATGATATACGCAAGATAGAGGGCGTGTCTGACACAGACACTGTCATAATACTAAAAACAATGCGATAATACCTGTTGCGCAAATATTGTATGATTTTTAGAGATCATTTGAATAGACAATTGCATTTAATTTCAGGATTCAAGGGCTGACCGAGTAGCTCATATATGACTCTCCTTAGAAAATAGCCAAATGAGCAGACCACACGCCGATCCAGATATCCATGTATACAAACAGGAGTGCCACAGGATTCTCGCCGTCTCGCCACGCATACGCTATGCAGGAATAATGAACAAGTTTGGCCGAACGCTTACAGGGGCCCTCCGAAAAGGGGTTGTGCCACTATTGAAGCCAGACGAAGCAAGAAATGAACATTTTATTGAAGCCACACGAAATCAGCTTCGGAGGAACTTTGAGAAGTCAATAGGCCGTGAAGAGTACACGCTGACTGAGAACGAAAAGGTCAAGATAATAACGCTTTCCAGCGATGACCATTTTTACTATGTCACACTTGATAAGGAGACGCAGACAAATGAAGTGATGATAATTATCGAAAAGATAAAGGCTCTGGTCGGGAAGTAACAAATGAGTAACTGAATGAGTACTTGCAGCCATTGATACTGACAGCTTTATTTATCAATGCCCTCTGACCGAGCTCTTGTCTCCAATATCCTCGGATGCTGTGGTGGTGATAGTGGGTAAAAGAACTTTTTGATGATTCCTAGCTTCATTGTGGAAATCGAGAACCTGTCCATTTGCTAAGCGTAATGCCTGGTTTTTTGAGTGTACTTAAGCTCTGTCATTTGTCGTAGGAAAGGCAGCCGCTACTCATGTATACTGCGAGTGTGATTCAGCATCATTTTTGGACTGAGAAAAACTATTCATAAGAAACAGACCATTAAGTAACATACCATGATCGTTGTTTAGATATATTGCTTTTTTCTGTGCTTGAGTTGATGTCATTGCTGATACAATCTCCCTTAACTTTTCCTCTGGGTAGAGATAATTGTACCAAGTCTTGGTCCCATGGAGTCTTAGATATACTACACCGTTTAATGCAATAAATGCATCTGGCAAGCTTGGCGCATCTACAGAACAAAACGAAATATCCTCCTTTTCAATCTCCTCCAAAGCCAAATCGTTCCACCAAGAGGAATCTCTGAATTCAATAACTACTTTCTTACGAGCTGCTACCTTTTCTTGAGTACTCTCGTTATTGAAAAAGGATCTGACTCTGTTCATGTTCTCGGGATTAAATTTAAAGTTAGCAGGCATCTGAAAGAGCCAAAATTGAATCTTGTTTTCTAGGACTTCAAAAAGCTTTAAAAACTCGTCCCAAAGCTGGATCGACCTTGGTTGGTTTAGTCTGTTATAATGCGTAATTGAACGATGTACTTTGATTGAAAATGTGAAATCTTCTGGAGCCTTGGTTTTCCAGAAATTAATTGATGCAGGCGGAGGAAACCGATAGAAACTATAATTAATCTCAACAGAGCTAAATCCTTGACTAACATACCATTGAAATGCATTTGGTTTGGCTTTGTTCCAGGAGTAGCTATAACCGGATGTTCCTATTCTTATTTTTCGTTCTATCAAAATTTGATATTCCCTCTTTTGCTACAGCGGATGTCCATTTCGTCTACCCAGCTGTTATTATTAGTTATAGTGTTTTAGTTATAGTGATCTGAGTTTCTTATGTCTTAATTATTTTGTGTGGTACAGATCCGTGCAGGTTTTAACGTGACTCCTTCATAAGGACAATGCTAAGATACAACAAAAATTTAGCATAAACTGCTTATTTCTTTACAACATCGGTGCGTCTAGCAAGCTCGTTTCATTATCTCGACTAGAAAATTCATGCTTATGTTTGTATGTGATGTTATGACCACAAATAGGCTAAATCATTATAAGACTATCTAGACCATAATTCTCATATGTTTACGAAAAAGCAGCCATGGCAAAAGAGAGATGCCGGCCTTACTGCGAGAATGATTATCAGCTTCGTTGTTCTCACCATTCTTTACATTGTATTTCTTAGCGTACTTGCCTATGCTGGTGTAGGCGCAATTGCGATAGCTATCATTGCAGGTATCCTGATCCTTGCTCAGTGGTACTTCTCTGACAAGATAGTACTGTGGAGCACGGGTGCAAAAATAGTGAGCAGGGCACAATTTCCCGAACTTCACGATCTGGTGGAGCGTATTGTGGCGAGGAATAATCTTTCAAAGCCTAGGATAGCAGTCATTAATACAAGGATGCCTAATGCGTTTGCCACAGGCAAGACACCTAAAAGCTCCATCGTTGCGGTGACTATAGGATTAATGGATCAGCTTGACCCAGAGGAGCTAGAAGGCGTCATCGCTCATGAGCTTGCGCACATCAAGAACCGCGACGTACTTGTTCTCACACTTGCTAGCCTTTTTTCAATGATAGCATGGTATCTTATGAGGTTTGGAATGTATGGCGCAATGTTTGGTGGTCATGGAAGACGGGATAATCAAGGCGGTGCAGCTATGCTGCTAATATTGGTGATCGCAATCGTAACATGGATCGCCAGCTTTTTAATAATCCGAGCGATTTCTAGATATCGAGAGTATGTTGCTGATAGAGATGGTGCACTTATCACAGGCAAGCCAAGCAAATTGGCAAGTGCGCTTCTGAAGATAAGTGGTACGATGAAGCGTATTCCTACGCGTGATTTGAGGGAAGTAGAAGGTATGAATGCATTCTTCATCATCCCGGCAATTTCTGGAGATGCATTAACTAACCTGTTCTCGACCCATCCTCCTGTTGCTCAACGGGTAAAGAAGCTCATGGAAATGGAGGCTGCTATGAGCTGAACTTTTTCAAAAGGATCCGTAACAATATAGATCGCAATCGCATCCCAAAAGCCGACTCCGAAGTATTGTTCTCTCTTTCTTCAGCATACGTCACACTTGAAGTCAAATTGGGTCTCAAAGTTACTGGCAGATGCGCGCTCACATTCAAG
Organism: Nitrososphaera sp.; assembly: GCA_036259955.1. GTDB lineage: Archaea > Thermoproteota > Nitrososphaeria > Nitrososphaerales > Nitrososphaeraceae > Nitrososphaera. The sequence continues at coordinate 46,742 of DATAAU010000171.1, forward strand.
CGCGTGAGTGGTACCTTCTTCTACCAAATGGAACAGGATATTAGGCAGTTCCTTGACAATCTAAAGCCAGAGTTCAATCTAACCTGGCGTATTATCACCGACGCCTATGGCTATATGTGGATAGTGTTTGAAGGAAAAAGGATTGAAGACCTTCTTGCCGGTCTAACCACTGTCAGTGATATTGTTGAAGAGAAGGGATTTTCTGATCAACTACTGGCCGCTGTCTTTGAATTTTCAAGTGACCGAGAAGTAGCAACAGGAAGAGGAGCCAGTCAGCAATATCTGATTTACAACTATAAGCGAAACAACTTTTACCCTTTTGTTCCTGTTGGGCAAAAAACAACTGATGCCGAGCAGCAGATGAAGATAATGGCGACTATTGCGGAAGAGATACCATTTGAAAGAGACATGACGTTATGGTACCCGCTCTGGGATATTCCTCTTAGATCTCTGGGATAACGCCTTCTCCACGGAAAAGCTTTTTCGCTTCGTCTATCGAAAGGTCCGCACTGGGTAATATAATATCGGACTTGATTATCTCATGGGGGTCAAGGGGCTTACCATTTTCAACGACTATATTGCTCAGTTCTGTCAACCTTTTCTTAAATTCTGTGTCATCGGATCTCTCTGCGCTCACGAGCTCAACTATCGAATTGTCAATATTATTGAGCTTTTTGAGCGTCCTACCGTCAACTGTAAACTGACCGTGACCCATTATACGGACGATTTTCTTGCCAGAGGTAGTAGTAGTAGTGCTTCTTTTCTTAGCATTAGCGATTGTTTTCTTGTTACGGCTTTTGGCACCCGCTCTCTGTGTAGACACGGACTTCTTTGGACGGGATTTTCCCTTCCCTGTCCGTTGCGATTTAAGCTTGGTTGCAGCCGACCTTCCCTTATTTTTCGGTTTACGATTCATTGTTGCACTTCTTGCTCCAATTGTTGCTTCTTCTTACGTTGTTTCTCTGACTTTAACTTTGCTAATTCTTCATCTACTGAATTTTGTACCGTAATTTTTTCTAATTCTTTTTCGATTTCATCTTTATTTGATGTATAGTCTGTGAGGACCCCTGAATTTATCATTTCATCTAGGGCTTGAGACTTAGCCCTTAGGCGCTCGGTCTTTTCCTCAGCCCTGCTCATCGACATTCCTACATCTGTCATTTCCTCAGAAATTCCTGTGACACTTTCCTTTATCTTAACTTGGGCTTCTGCTGCAGAGTATTGTGCTTTTATTATTTCCTTTCTTGCCTTAAATTCCTCTACCTTGATTGACATGCGCTTTTCTGCTTCCTGCATATTGACTTCTTCTTGCCTCATCTCAGCTATCTGCTTGTCAAGGTTCTGCATCTGCAACAAATTGGCATTCTTTCGCTCAAGTGCGAGTCGTGCAAGGTCTTCTCTATCTGCCTCAAGGGCTCTCGCTGCTTGAGCATCAAGCAATCGTATGTTCTCCCAGAGTCTAGACTTTTGCATTTCAAGCCTCTTGCGAGAAGTAGTAATCTCAGCTAGACTTCTTCTCAGCTTGTTTAGCATTTCCACTTGTCTTACATACGAATAATCGAGAGCTTCCTGTGGTTTTTCAAACCTGTCAAGGAGCGTGCTTGCTTTCTGTGATATCACCGTCGAAATGCGATTCATTAATCCCAATTCTCATTCACTCTATCATCATCAAAGAAAGTTGAATATTAAAGGATGATGCTTAGTAGGACGACATTGAGTGCGCGAGGATCTACACTATCTGTTGAACCTACGCCATTCGTGTTCGTCAGGCGGGCCATAGTCTTCTTTTTTCTTAAAGTATCCCCAGTAAATCAAAAAGCCACCAGCCGCAATCATAGCGATCGCAAACTTTTCGTTTGTGACTTGGGCATTCACAAAGTTATCCAAAAATCGCTGAGTCCCATCTCCGATCAAGCCAGCGGCGTGTTCGATATTAAAGAAAACAAGGTTACGAATCATGATAATTGCGGCGGTAACTATGAACAGAATGCCCATTGCAGACATCCAATTTCTGCCGCGCCTGCTGCCTATCTCTTCCTTCCATCTCATTTTGATATGATTCTCAACGTGTCATTGCTCATAATGTTTGTGATTAAACGAGCTTTACGCCGGGATTCTTCATTTTATTTCGTTTAGCAGCATTTAGGCACATAGGAGTTAGGATCTCTGCTTGGTAAGCTAGTGCAAGCGGTCCAAGGTATATTGGCCTCAAGCCAGAAATTTCATTTACAAGATCTGTCAGTTTCGCTACTGCGCTCTGATCGTCGCCGCAGATGAATGTGTCAGCATCAAGACTCTGGTTGAGCTTCTTAAGCTTTGATTCAGATATTGTGTGGAAAGCGGATACTATCCTTGGCCTAGGTGGAAGCTTGTCAGCAACCATCTCTGCAGCTTGCTTCTTGCCTTGTTCAAGTGGAATATAGACAAAACCTGTTTCAGTTCTTGTCATAGGCACAATCGGCGAGACGACTATGCAGTCATCTCGAAGCTTGCCTGCAAGCTTGCCGCAGGTATCTTCGATGAACTCATAAGGTATCGATAGGATCAGAACATCAATGTCATTTGCAAACGAGATGTTGTCACTGCCAGTTATAGTACCACCGATATCACTGTAGGTCTCTTTGGCGGTCCTAGTGTAACTTTCTGCAGCTTCTCTAGCCTTCTGTATGTCTCTTGAGCCAACGATAACGTCGTGCTTTTGGCACCATCTGAGTGCAAAGCCTTCACCCATTCCGCCAGTACCGCCAGCTATTCCTATCTTCATCGACTCGTCATTGGATAATCTGGGTATTAATGTGCATCGGCTTTGAGATGTTTGTTCATATCCTTAAAGCAGGCAGCTTATGAATCATAAATAGTTTTTGTAGCAAATCAACAAAGAAGGCTTCTCAGCCATCATAGTAATCTCTCCTCTTATTATTTTGAATCAAAAGGACTTTTCGACACACGATGATGTGTAAATTGGTGTTTCTTTTGTTGATCCAAAAAAGAGATAGTGACTATCTTTTATCACGTCTAGGATTTGAGAAATGAAAACCTCTAAAAATAGCTTAAATCACGCTGAAAATAGCGATAGCGGTATTGCCACTAGTCATTTTTATGCGCCATGGTCAGGCAGAGAGCAATGTAAACAGAGTTCTTGCTGGAAGGACGCTTGAATCACATCTGACGGAAAATGGCAGACAGCAAGTAATAGAGAGTGCAAACCATCTAATGAAAAATATTGCTATTGAAAAGGTCTATGTCTCACCTGTAATTCGAACCATAGAAACGGCTCACTTGGTATGCGACATACTTGGTACAGACTATGTGATAGATGAGCGATTATACGAAACCGAGATGGGCCGGCTTGTTGGGATGAACTTTGAGGATATAACAATGAAGTACGGTGATGTGCTTACGAGGTTTTACTCAGATTACGACCCTGTTCTTGAAAGCTTTGGAGTAGAATCATTTGCCTCTGTCAAGCATCGCGTTGCTAGCCTGCTCGATGAACTTTTGCAAAAACACGAGGACAGCAGTGTCCTGGTTGTTACTCATCTTGATCCAATCAAGGCCGCTCTTGCTACCCTGCTTCACTTAAGCGCAGATGCGCTTCATAGATGGAATATTAGGAATGCTTCACTTACAATCTTAAAGCATGAAAGCAAAATGTACTCGGTTTCTGGAGTAAATGTTATGCTGATGTACCGGTATCCCATGGAATGATTACCCTTTTCCAAAACCTTAAATAAGATATGAAAACTGATTTTTAACATAAGAAGAAAGGGAGAAATCAGATGGTCTCATATTCAACGCTGGGTTTGATCTTGGTTCTGGCCTTGACGCTAACTTTTCTCGGCATCGGTTCTGCTTCAATGTCCTTTGCACAAGAGACGACTGAGCGCTATTTGATTGCGAGGGTTGAGATTTGGGCGCTCTTTTACCGGCTCATGGTAGTAGCATTCGTTATCGGAGCCGTTGTCATGGGGACTATTACTTACGTTGTATGGAGGTTTAGAGAGAGTCATCCGAAGAATAGGGGGAGCATCACCCCAGTGGCTGGAGGTGGCAAGCACTAATGGGTCATGGTACATTAGAATGGGTGTATATTGGAGTAGTAGTCGCTGTCCTTATTTATGTAGGAGCCGACGCATGGAATGTTGAAAGATTTTTAGATCACGCTCCAGAAGAAGCCCAAGTTGTAAAGGTGACAGCTCAACAGTGGTTTTGGACATTTGAACATGAGGATGGAAGGCGAGAGCTAGGAGAACTGCACCTTGTCAAAGACATTCCATATAGGTTTGAAGTAACTTCTTTGGACGTGATTCACTCGTTTAACACACCAGACCAAGCAATGATGATTGATGCAGTGCCCGGAAGAATAAACTCAATTTGGTACGTCCCAGACCAAGCTGGCGAATTTTTGATACAATGCAGAGAGTATTGCGGATTTTCTCATTACCAGATGAGGGCTAAGCTATTCGTCGAGGAGCCAACCGGAGAAGAACAAGGAGCACAAATAACCAATGCTTCAGCAACTAGGGATCTTATTCCGTCAATAGGCGCAGCAGCTGCTGCAAGCTGAGGTCTTTTTTTTAATTTATCGTCACAAATCTTGGATGATTGGGAGAGAGCGATATTGAAACCTGCACGCTGTGAATTTGATAAAAACAAAATGCTTTTATTGATAATGTCTTCAATGTATCAGCAATATAGAGAGGGAGATGGTGCGAGATGGTTCTAGAAGTTAGAAAGCCGCGCCCACTGTGGGAGATCCTATTTTCTACTCATCATACTGACATCGGCCTGCTATACATTATCTTTTCATTAACATTGTTTTTCATGGGTGGAGTACTTGCTATTGGGATCAGAACAGAACTTTTCCTGCCTGGTACTCAAGTAATTGAAGATGCTAATACATTTCATAGAATCTTTACTGTTCATGGCACCACGATGCTCTTCTTGTGGGTAATACCATTTGGTGCAGGCATAGGCAACTATCTGATACCAATAATGATACGATACAAGGACATGGCATGGCCAAAACTCAATGCTGTTGCATTCTGGATGATACCTGTTGGAGCAGCTCTGGTATGGCTAGGCTGGGCAGATACTGGCTGGACTGCATATCCTCCTTATTCTAATTTACGAGCACCAGGGCCAGCTGCTGAAATGTGGATATTTGGACTAAAGATATTGGGAATCTCTTCGATCCTGGGATCGATTAATTTCGTGGTCACTATTTTGCGAATGAAACACCCTGACCTGCCATTGATGAAGATGCCGCTCTTTTCATGGTCTATCCTATCTACATCTCTTATAATTCTCATGTCTATGCCCACATTCGCTGCTGCTTTGATTATGCTATATACCGACAGGTTAGGAGTTTCTGGTTTCTTTAATCCTGCAATGGGGGGAGATCCTTTAGCATATCAGCACCTCTTTTGGTTTACCTTCCATCCTGAAGTCTATGTGTTCCTGATACCGGCCGTTGGTATGATATATGAGATAATACCCAAGTTCTCGAGGAAGCCGATTTTTAGCTATACGTCTGGTGTAACGGCGTTCATACTGCTTACGATTGTGTCATTTGCGTCTTGGGCTCACCATATGTTTGCCACAGGAATGAGTTTTACTGAAAAAACAGTATTCATGATAGGCACTTTGGCAGCAGTTCCAGCGTCAGCTATGCACATTTTCAACTGGATAGCGACTATGTGGGGAGGCAGAATCCGATTTAGAGCGCCAATCGCATTCGTTGTCGGAGGTATCATATTGTTCTTCTTGGCCGGAGCGGGAGGCATCGTCAACAGTGCAATGCCTCTTGACTTTCTGACACATGATAGCTATTGGGTGGTAGGGCATATGCACCTCTTCCTTATGGGGCTGATAACACATGCGTTTATCGGTTTCATATACTACCTGTTGCCAATGATAACCGGGAGGATGTACAATGAACGAGCGGCTATGGTACAGTTCTGGCTGCTGTTCATAGGAACAGCCTTGGTATTCGTCACGCAGCATTTGCTTGGACTATACGGCATGCCTCGCAGAGTTGCAGACTACGTCCCTGTTGAACCACTAATAGTAATGAACCAGATCTCCACTGTGGGTGCATACATCATACTTGCATCGATGGCAATATTCCTCGTCAACCTGATCAAGAGTGCAGGATGGGGCAAACCTGCAAAGATGGAAGACCCATTCGAAATTGGAGAGAAGTATTATGACTACAGGCGGCGTGAGCCTCACCATTAGTGACGGGGAGAGATAGATACATGAGTTCAGATGATCCTCACGGTCACGACAAAGAACCTATGATCTTAACATCACCCAGAAGATTCGGAAAAGGGCTAGTGATAGTGGTTGCAATAATGGCCATAGGAGCGGGAATCACGATTCCCTTATTTGACGAGATGTTTGAGATTCCTCCTCCTGTAACGCAAATACGTACTGAGAGCCCTGCCGCTGAAGAAGGCGAAGGCGAAGAAGGCGCGGCTCCCGCAGAAGAGGGAACCACTAGAATTGCGATACTTGCAGGAGCTGCGGTACAGGGAAGTCCAGATTATGATCCAGACCCCGCTGAGGTACCTGCAGGAAACAGCATAGTCTGGGATAATGAAGACACCGTTCCACATACTTCAACTTCTGGTACTGGCCCTCAAGATCCCACCTCCGCACAATTGTTCGATACAGGCATAGTCAATGGAGGCGAAGAGTCAACTGCTGTTCAAATTCAGGGTGCAAGCGAAGGACAGACTATACCATACTATTGCATCGTTCATCCATACATGACGGGTGAACTTACTATTACTGCCGCAGGACAGGGAGGCGGGGGTGGTGCTGCACAGTCCGGAAATACAACGGGTGGAGGTGCTGGCGGCGCCTCAGGGGGCGCGGGAACCACACTAACCATACTTGCGGGCTCTTCAATACAGGGCAGCCCTGATTATGACCCAGATGAGCTGACAGTAGCTGCAGGCAGTGAAGTCACGGTGACTAACGATGACACGCTTCCTCACACTGTAACCTCAGGAACCAGTCCTACCGACCCTAATTCTGCACAGTTGTTTG
>DATAAU010000172.1:0-11098 GCA_036259955.1 Nitrososphaera sp.
TTATCTGCATGGAACAGACAGGTCCAACAAGATATTGGCAATCCTTACAATAATCTTTACCCTATCGATGCCTGTTACGATAATGAGCTCTCTTTATGGAATGAACGTTGATATACCGACAATCGAAGATGCTTCTTTGCATTTCTTAGGAAGATATACAACTTTTATTGTGATAGTGCTAGGATCGTCGTTCATAGCAGTTGCTATGGCGCTGTATTTTCGCAAGATCAAGTGGATTTGAGCAGTTATAAGCCTCCCCTCACGTAAGATATCTTTAGATGCGAAGAAGTTCAGATTAATCACCAGCAGGCATGAAAAATATGAGGACTCTATCCAAGTTAAATGTAGCTAATAGTTTGTAAACGATGCATATTCTATTTTCTCTGTAATGAGTGATAATATCCCTCAAAGGGATTGCAAGTGGAGCAGCCTATTGTGGATCGGATAAACATCTTTGGTTTACTCAATGCAATATAACTTAGGCATTCGATTGATTGAGACTCAGACTCACATTAGTTCGGATGCAAACACTTGATGTGGTTCAGCTGACTGACTTGGTCCGAAAGGACTACCAGACTTAATAGTTAACTTATCAAATAGATATTCAAGACCATGAGCGATAAAATTACTTCGGGATCTACCGACCTCAATATCTATCGAGATACAACAAGAATTGGCCATGTGAGCTTGAATGTTTTAGATATGGATAAGTCGCTTGAATTTTATAAGAAAGTACTGGGCTTCAAGACAGTGGAGAGGGCGTCTACCGAAAGGGCGGTTCTTTCTGTTGATGAACACCACCCCCCTCTAGTAGAACTTTTGCAGATAAAGGATGCAAAGCTAGCAGGCTACAATCCTAGAAGGCCTGATACCATCAGACGGGCCGGCTTGTATCACTTTGCAATATTACTTCCTGGGAGAAGATATCTGGCAGATATGCTTCAAAACCTGAGCCAAAGGATCAGTGAGATTTGGTTCGATGGTCTTGCGGACCATCTAGTGTCTGAATCAATCTATATCCGGGACCCGGACAACATTGGTATAGAAATCTATTCCGACAAGCCGTCGGTAAGATGGAAATGGGACGGAGGCAAGGTGAGGATGGCGACAGTTAAGTTGGATACAGACGATCTACTAAGAGAATCGACGGCCTCCGGCTGGAGAGCGATGCCAGCCGAGACGATTATTGGCCATGTCCACCTCCATGTCAGTAATCTTGCAAAGGCTATGGTATTCTACCACGACATGCTTGGGCTAAGCCATACAGCTACTTATCCTGGGGCTTATTTTTTTGCTGCTGGTAGATATCATCATCATATTGCAACAAATATCTGGCTCGGAACCAATATTCAGCTGGCCTCCTCAGAAGAAATTGGATTGAACCATTTTAGCATCAAACTTCCAAATGAGGAACAATATCAGAAAACGATGGAACAACTCAGACAATACAAGATCGACACACCATGGAATGTACGATCAAGTGGATCAAAGTCTGCTTTCTTTCGTGACACCGATGGCATAACCATTCAACTTTACAGCTAATAGTGGACTAGATAACGGGAGGAATTTCTGTTGTTTGAGTCGGACAACGACAAAGAAAACAGAAAGATGAGGATCGTCTAGTCCTGGGATATGATACGATTGTCCGAGAGAGTGCACTACTTACTACTACTGGAGGAATACTTTTTGGAATTCTCCTGGATATTTCAATAAACGCACCAGAGGTTTCTCCTCAATTAACAAAATTGCAGTAAGCGCAGGAATGATGAAATTCGACTCGATTATGGAATACCAATTCTCGTTGCCCGCAAGTACACTTGACTTTTATGAATACCATATGTATTCCTATGATAAGGGCAGTGTCAGAAAAGCCTTATCAAGCTTCCAGCAATTATCACTTGCTAATAAAAAGATGATCCTTGGAGAATTAGGATACAAAGACAGCATGGAGCCTAGCAAGAAGGATAAATATAAAGAAATGGAATTAATCAACGCAATACTCGAGTACGCTTGTAGCTTCGGCGTCTCGCCTTGTCTTCTGTGGGATTTAGATTTCTATGGACCAGAAAATAAAGAAAAACTAATTCTTCTACTAAAGGACTATAGAGATAATAATAGATAAAGCGACAGACGACTGCAACAAAAAAGGCTCGAGTACCAAGGGTGTGATAGGTTATTTGCCAAGGAGCGCACGGTCATAATTACAAAATATAGATAGGTCCGACATTTTGATTGTATATTAGAAGATGTTCAAAAGTTTTTTTCCAATTGGAAGTATGATGCACAAAATAACAGTTAACTTCTCTCCACACAGATATCTGTTCGGGCCTATAATGGTCAAATTAGATGCGTCATGCAGGAACTTTTATTCATGCGTGCATCGATACTAATATGATACGACAACACAGTCTTTTTGAGATTGTTAATACGAACGTCTGATCCCCAACACCCTTATACGATGTTGCGACGATGTACACATGAAAGCATTAGTTTATCACGGTCCAATGGATGTCAGGGTGGATGATAAACCAAAACCAACTATACAGGATCCAGAAGATATTGTGCTCAAAGTGACTAAAACTGCAATATGCGGATCAGATCTTCATCTGTTCCATGGCACAATGAAAAGCATGGAACCAGGCCAGACACTTGGACACGAATTCACCGGCATTGTCGAGGAGAAGGGGGATAAAGTTACCGAGGTAAAAGAAGGAGATAGAGTAGTTATCCCATTCAATATACACTGTGGTAAATGCTGGTTCTGCCGCAATAACCTCTGGTCACAATGCGATCGTGCAAACCCCATGAATGAGATTGGTGGCATGTTTGGTTATGGTCAAATTACTGGAGGTTATGATGGTGGTCAGGCAGAGTATGTAAGAGTGCCTTTTGCAAATTCTGAATCGATCAAGATACGTGATGAACTAAGCGAAGAACAGGCGCTTTTCCTAAGCGATGCCCTCTGCACAGGATATTTCGCTGCCGATATGGCAGAAGTTGGGCTAGGAGATGATGTTGCAGTGTTCGGTGCTGGCCCCGTAGGATACTTTGCGGTAATGGGTTCGCTCCTGCGTGGCGCAGCAAAGGTTTTCGTTATAGACCATTGGCCTTACAGACTTGATAGAACCGCCAAGTTAGGAGCCGAGCCTATAAATTTTGACAAAGAAGACCCCGTAGAAAGGATCAGACGAGAAACAAGAGGCAAGGGTGCAAAATGCATAGATGCGGTAGGCTATGAAGCAGTAGGGCATCACAATCATGAAAAGAGCACGAACCCTGCCTACGTTCCACTAAATTCAATGCAAGTCTTGAACTGGATACTGCAGTCAGCAAGAAAGGCCTCAGCAGTAAGTATCGCGGGTGTGTACAACACGGAATATGTTAATTTTCCACTAGGCCAGTTCTTCAACCGCAATATCCAAATTAGGATGGGTCAGTGTCCAGTAAGACGGTATAGCGATCAATTGCTACACATGATAGAAACAGGCAGAATCGACCCAACGCAGATAATAAGTCATAGGATGAGGCTTGACGAGGCTGCAAAAGGCTATGAGATGTTCGACGGCAAGGGAGAAGTACACAAGATAGTACTGACTCCCTAGTTAGCATTCACCAATTTTTTATTTGTTGTTGGATCACTCGGGTTACATCATATGTTAGTACTCTATACCCGTTCAGATTGATCCGCTTTTACATATCTGTTTTCTTGATGGATTTGATCTGGCGACACTTTTACATATGTACCGTCTGCAGCAACTGCAATGGTCTTGCCGTCTGGAATGACTCTAATTTTTTCTCCATCAGAACCCTTCATTAACTCTGGCCAAAGCATTGTCAGCGCCAGAGGCGTGCTTGACAAAATAAAATTCTCCATTGCTGTCTCTTCCAATAGACTTTGTTGCAGAAGAGGAAGAGCTTCTAACAGTCCTACCTTTTGCGATATCTCCATGAGCATCTTGTATGTAACTATCTCTGCATTTTCTATAATTGCATCCTGCTTTGTCTGTAAAAGCTCACGTTCTGCATCTACTCTATCCTTGCTCTTTGAACTAACCAGAGACTTTGCTGCTTCTTTGACCGTATTTGATACAGTGTCCATATCCATTGGTAACATCTTTGGAAGTATAGCTTTAGCACTGGTCGGGGTGCCACCTAGGTTTGTGATAATAGTTCTAAGCCGGTCCTGCTGTACATACGTCTGCTCAAGGTGATATTGTAATTGCTGTTTTACCAGGGGTATCGGTGTTTCATTCAGCCGGGTTTGATTTCTGTCAACCGCTGCATTTTCCATAGCCATTGCTTCGTTAAAAAACTGGACAAGTTTTTCGTTCATGAGTGAGTCCGTCATATGCGTAGACCTTCTCCGCATTATCTTTAAGCGTTAGTGATAGAACCTACGGAAATCCCTGTCATATGATTATTCTGTCTAACCCTGCTAAAATAGCTGTCCGTGTTATGCAAGTGATAGCAATCATATAAAGTACTCCCGTTATGATCTTTAGTTTACCTTCAAAGTCAAACAATTTTGTCGGTTATCGCTATCTGTTGCGGATCGTCATGATTGAGGTATCTCATTATAGTACTTAGAAATGCATACTTTTGGCGCCTGCTTCAAATGCACTTCCTCAATCTTGGGTATTAAGATCATTGTAAGATAAAATTACGGGACTGTCTTTCTATCTTTCTATCTCCACTGGCCAAATGTTAAGGCTCCAATAAATTACTGGAAGATCTGCAAGCTTGGCGCCTTTCAAAAGATGCGGCATTGCTGCCAGGTTCCTGACTGAAGGAACGCTCATCTTGTGCCTATATGGTTTTGATGTACCGTCACTTACTATGTAGTGGCCAAGAGCGCCTCTTCCCGATTCAACCCGCCTATAGGCTTCCGCAGGTGGGCCTCTTGGATTTGGCTGAAGTTTGGACCGAATCTGACCCGACTGAGGCATCTTGCTCAGGCATTGCCTGATGATACTGATACTCTGCTTGATATCATACACTGGAAGGATGCTACGCGCAAAGGAATCACCTGTTTTCGCTACTGGTACCTCGAACTGAATATCGTTATAGATGTCGTAGGGTTCTCTGTTTCTAACGTCGTAGTCAACGCCGCTTGCTCGAAGCACCGATCCGGTTACTCCTATGCTCCTTGCATCTGACATCGAAAGCACCCCTACCCCTTCGCTTCTTTGTCGAAACAGCGGGTTGTCATAAAATATCTTATCATATTCTGGGAGACGTCTGCTCTCAAAATAATCTAGAGACTTTAATGCTTTGTCCGCAAACCCCTCAGGCAGATCGTTTCGCACTCCTCCTGGAACAATATATGAATGTGTTATCCTATTGCCACTTGCCATATCGGCTAAATCTACAAAGAGCTCCCTGTCTGCTGTAGCCCACATAAACATAGTCGAGTGGCCCATGAATATGCCCAGGATTGCAAGCCAATACAATGTATATTGAATTCTGTCTATTTCAGCCAAGATAGCTCTCAGATACATCGCTCTTTGCGGGGTTTGCAATCCCAGCAATTCCTCAACAGCAAGACAATAAGCATAAAGTATGTTACTTGAATCATGTATTACAGGTCGCTCGATATGCGGCACATTTTGGACATAAGTTCTAAATTCAGACATCTTTTCTTCACCCCTGTGGACATAGCCCACGTCCGGATCTGCACTGACTATGATGTCACCATCTACTACTACTATAATTCTCATGTGGCCGGCACCGGGGTGCTGCGGCCCTATGCTGAGTGTCATGTATCTATCGCTATCCTCAAGCTGCTCTACGTGAAAACCTTGTGAAGGTAGTTGGCTATTTCTAAAGGTCTTACCAACATCAAGGGATCCATTCGCCTCTATGTTGTTACCAGATTTATTTGCGGCATCAGACATCTTTCTTGACAAATGAAGATTTTCACTATCTCTTAAATTGGTTGATAGCAAGAATAACTATACTTAATTATGAAACTTTGAGTGAGAATTAACGAATTAAAACTAAATACAATAATCTACAGTTGATCATGTGCGAAGAAGGATGAGCACACCAAAAGAGACTAATATTTTGGCATAAGAGAGACCGAACCTGCAGGGTTTGCACCGCAATTCGGGCAGGCATTCTTCGGCTTGGCAAATGCAATAAAGGCATCTCTTCCTTCCATTGGTATTATCCCATAATTGTGGGTCAAAATTTCTCTGTCGGTTATATTCCAGTCATAGTTTATGAAATACTGTTGGTCGAAGGCGGTGTCAATAATTGAATTACCCTTATCATCTCTGTTCGCACTTGGAGCAGTCTTGGCATCAGCGATCGCTTCGCTCACCCTTTGATCTCCCTTTGAAGTAGGTGTAGCATTATCTTCGAGCGGTTCGCCAATCCATACGTCAAACTGTTGAGGCAGAACATCTGCATTGCAGGTTATGCATTTCTGTCCTGTAAAAAACTCCTCGATGATCCTCTTCCACTCCCCGCCGTCAGGCTGTCTAAAACTATATGTTGTAGCGGGAACTTTATGAGGGAAATGCGGTCTATACAATCCGTAATCCTTACTTCTTGGCCTCACGAAATTGTCATAGCTAGTGCCCGTTCCACTCCCTGCAGACAGCTCGCTTTCACCTTGGGATAATATGCTAAGAGATAGCTCTTTTATCAGATCTGTAGCCCTCTCTGTATTAGCCGTCATCAGTCGGTTATCACTCTTTTCTGGTGGGGCGGCTTCAGGGGATAGATTAGTTATAGGAGTTGATGGGTAAAATATCTCCGACGATGACAGTCCGTGCCCGCCCATAATCTGCTGCAATGATATGGAAGCTAGCCATTTCAAGTCCTCAAAATTGACTTTGAAGCGATAGTTAGCGGTAATCTCATCTTCTCGCACAATAGCAAGATACTCGAGTGTAAGCATAAATTCAGCAAATGCCATATGTCTAACAAGATATCTTGTCAGGCCCATGTCAGAGGCTAATTGGCTATATGTATCAAAGAATTCCTTAGAAGTGAATGAAATTGATGACAAATCCATGGCTCCTGGCGATAGACTGGCTGACGTGCTATTCTGGGGGCTGGTCAAGGAGCTCCTTGCCATATAAAACAACACTATAACTGCAAATCGTACCCCCAGAGGGGACTTCTCAATAAAGGACTGCAGCGTATTTTTGTGGTTTGAAATGGAAATTACGTTATTAGAGTTTGTATCTCTATTGTTCGTCACATTTCCACTATCATCGTCTTCTGCTTTGTACACGTTAACAAAGAATTGGGCCACTCAATATAAAATGCTTTTAGTAACTGGAAAAGAGTGAATGCAGCGTACGGTATAAACATGGCAATCCAGTGCTAAATTCAGACGACATATGGATGTCAGCTGGATAATTGGCACTATAATGAATCGTCCACATACTAGACCCTCTTGGCCCGTAATATCTCGGTCGCCTAACCTTTGGTATTAGGGATTTGATCTTAAATACAGTGTGTTACTAAAGATTATGCGCTATCCTAATTAGCTGTCTGGATCGTTATCTGTTGCCTCAAGCTCGTCCCACCCTCATGTAAATGGGCCAAACCACTCTTTTTTTGGCGGCTAAAATCTTCTCTCCCCACGCAGCAGCGAGATAGTTATAGACCTGTTTTACAGGATCAGAGTTATTCTTTTGGATAAATTTTTGAACACTTGACCAAGTATAAAGGTAGCCTACTAGTTCTGACAGACTCCAATTCAGTTCTATTTTAAAAACCGGGGGATCTACTTCTTCAAAGGGAAATGGTATGCCCTGATATTTGTCTTCAACGATTCTTCTTTCTTTTGGCCAGTACGGACCCAGAATATCTTCATATAGCACATGTATTACGTCGTCCACCTTTCTAGAGACTGTATGAATGCCATAAGCTCAGGCTGCTATTATGCCTCGGGATTTACCATGGTTGTGATCACACTTCCTAAGAACTCGTGTTGCCTCTTTGTAGAAGGAGCTTAGATCGAACCAGTGGAGCGCCTGAGCAATAGTTATGAGATCAACGCTATCATCGGCGAGATTTGGCTTTTCAGCCTAAAATACTTCGTACCGAATGTTCTTCCTTGGTTGTGCATTTTTGATTTGCTCTTTGCTGGCATCGCTGGCTATTAGTTGATCAAAATATTCAGAAAGTATTACTGCCGCCTGGCCGTTGCCAGTTGCGCAATCCCATGCCAATTTTCTCCGAAGTATTAATCCAACGAGAAAGTCAAAAAGATGTCTAGGATAATGCGGTCTTGAACGTGCATAATCTATGGAATGGTTTGAAAAAGGTCTTTGAATTTTGTTGGCTCCAACCTTGTATGATTACTCTTTCCAAGAAAGTATAATCAATTATCCCCGTGGTTATGATAATTGCATTAACAAATTTTTTAATCCTAATCTACAAAGATCCGCGTGGATCCAAAAACACCTGAAACAGAAACTGTATGACATACAGTTAAATCTGCTACTGGTGCATCCTTGCGTTTGTTGATTAATTATGCACAGTATTAAAAGAATAGTTTTCCATGATAGTTTGACCTTGCATATATGAGTAAAGAAATACAACAAGAAAAGCACCAGAACCCAGTTCCAGCAGTTGATTTTCTTGTGTCAAAAGATAATAACTCAAAGATACTTCTTGTAAGGAGAAAGAACGACCCCTTTAAGGGCATGCTTTCAATCCCTGGTGGGTTTATTACTGAAGGAGAAACGGCAGAGGACGCTATGAGTCGAGAGGCTAGAGAGGAAACATCTTTAATTTTAGAACCCATTGCAATTTTAGGAGTATATTCTGACCCCTCAAGGGATCCTAGGATGCACACTATTTCTGTTACTTTTATTACAAAAATAGTCATAGGCCATGAAGCGGCAAATGACGACGCAGCAGCCGTCGAATGGGTTAATGTTGAAGACGAACTTGACAGATTGATAAGAACAAACCAAATTGCATTTGACCCTCCAAAGATCCTGACTGACTTCAAGAAATGGAGAAAAGCGGCTCAGGTATTGTCCCAGGAAAATAATAATAATCCTACATTTTGGTCAACGAAGAAAAGAGAGGCAGGTACAGAAGAGATTTTCCAAGTCAAGCCGTCAGATTGATAGATATCGCAATATGATTTATAATTGTTTAACGAGATGGGAAGTGTCCAGGTCTAAAATGTCTCCTCCATTATCCGGTGCATCGTCCTCTACTTCGTCCAATGCCTCGTCTGGGGCATCTACTAGCCTCAGCATTAAAGACATCATCATGGTAGATGCCACGGTAATTTCAGGCATTTTGATACTATTGACAATATCGTCATTTTCGTCCTTTGAATTTCCAAACAGATCTGTGTTTGTCTCCTCTGCAGTTCCGATTGTGGGGTTGTTTGCTGTCTCGTCTTTCTTTGCATTAGAGGATAAGATCTCATACGCAAGAAAATTTGCCAAAGCTGGCTTTGTAGCTATAGTCGTCTTTATGATATTCATAGGAACCGTAAATGTCGGAAATATTGTTGCACCTGAAACTCTAAGGGAGAGCCCCGTTTCTGAAAAGATTGTTTCAAATTCTACTAGTAGTAGCACTGGCGGTAACACTATGAGAGCAGAGGGCACCGCATACCCTGGCAAGATGCAAGATTGATAATCCAAAGAACCCAAGAAAGTTACAATAAAGATTCTCTGCCTTGTCTAGCAATCTCCTCTAATAGGCATGAATTATAGAATTCCGTTTTTATCGACAACTGTTCGCATTTTGGCAGGATCGCTATTTGGATCATAATATAGAACATATGTGTGATTATAAGAAGACTTAAGATGAAGTCATCTGATATGGAAAGAAAAAAGGGCATCATCTTTGACATGGATGGAGTATTGGTGGATGCAATGCCATTTCACTGTAAGGCAATTCAATCAGCAGCAAAAAATGAGGTAAATATTGACATCGCCGAAAGAGATGTCTATCTTCTTGAGGGGATGCCAGGAGAAGACATGGTCAGGGAGCTTCTGCGGCAAAAAAGATACAGTGGTCATATGGAAAATGTGTCTGACCGTGAGTCCTCGGATATAGACTCAATTGCAAAGAGGATACACAAAACGAAAAAAGAAATTTTTAAAAAAATTAATGCTTCACAGCCGATTAATGGTGCCAAAGAGTTAGTTTCCTCTATAACCTGCAAGAGAGCCTTAGTGTCCGGTGCTGCCAAGCAAGAGGTAGATTCTATTATTCAAAAGTATTTTGATAAAGAATCTTTTGATATAGTTGTATCTGGCGAGGACCTGGAAGAAGGTAAGCCAAGTCCTGACCCCTTTCGAACTGCTCTAACAAAAATGGGTCTATCCGAGTCCGAAGCTATTGT
This sequence comes from Nitrososphaera sp., assembly GCA_036259955.1. Lineage (GTDB taxonomy): Archaea > Thermoproteota > Nitrososphaeria > Nitrososphaerales > Nitrososphaeraceae > Nitrososphaera. The sequence continues at coordinate 10,337 of DATAAU010000172.1, forward strand.
TGTTGAAAACGCTCCACTTGGAGTAAAGGCAGCAAATAACGCTGGCATTCAATGCATTGTTACTTTAAACAACACGCCTCTGAAAATCTCAGATTTTGAAGGTCTGGTTGAACATGAGTCAATATTTCCAGACACTAAGTCAGTCATTTCATTCCTAAAAGAATATTGTGAGAAAAATAGTTAGTCTGCTAATTTCATTTCGTTATTGACGGAAGTCATAGCCTTGGGGACAGTCAGTCCTCCTATAGTTAATGGAGGGTTGGCTACGGAATAAATGAATGATAATGAACCATTATCAAAGAACCAAAATTCATCGCATTTGTGCAAGAACGTTTGTGTAACATGACTGATGCAAAAGAATACAGCATACAGCCGAGAAATACGGATTCAATATTTGTTTCGGCGAGCGGCAGTTGCACTGGCCATCACAATTCAACGCCAGAAAAGAAGGTGTAACTGATCTTCTTCTTCTTCTTCTTCTTCTTCTTCTTCTTCTTATTATTATTATTATTCTATTTGTCAGCCAGGAACCTATGCAGATGCTCACATACTAAAGCTGGCTTCTCTGTGAATGGCGCATGACCTGCTCGAGGTATCACTATTACAGTCGAGTCCTTTATTGCATTTTTGAAGATCTCAGAGTGACTAGTGGGTATAACTTTGTCGTATAAACCCCATACTATCAACGTGGGAATACCTTTTTGGCCAATTTTATTTAGATTTTCTGCTCCGATTTGGGTATGGGCGCTGTGCCTTAGTGCA
>DATAAU010000173.1:0-3395 GCA_036259955.1 Nitrososphaera sp.
TGCGGCAAAGAATTTCAAAACCTTACTAGTGGTGTTTTATATTCAAGCTCTACCCTAGGCGTTTTGGAGTTCTGCTCAGATGCGTGTTCTAAGAATTACTTAACTCAGTTATAAATGAAAGAATGCGCAAGAACATCATATGATAGTATTATACATGCCACGTTGAGATAGCAGGTGCTATTTTCAGCTAGGCTCGGCAGCATCAGCATTCAAAATATCCAAGCCCTTTTCAATTCATGTTAGAAGGTAGTTGTTGGTTATTAGGATCATGAAATCTCTTTGAATGATGGCGACGCTCTAACAAACTTGGCAATCTTGTGTCTAAGAAAAACCGCATGTTCTTTTCCGCAGTCATTACATCGAAGCCTGAGATTGCCAGAGATGCTCCTATATTTTGGCTTTATCACTTCGTCCTCCTCTATACATTCCATCACATTTCCGCAGTCACATGAGACCAAATGTTTTGGCATTGAAGGCACTTACACATAAGAAGGATAAAAGTATGAGAAATGGAAGGTTTCCATACTTCTCTTTTTTTGTAGAACAGTAAAAAAATTTCGGTTGCAGCAACTACATTTTATAGAAGGATTCTTTGATCCATGCGATCAGCAGCAGTTTTGCTGTGCTCAATTTAGTTGATCTCCCTCGATGCCATTGTGTATAAAGAGCAACCTATTCCGTGGAATCCAAAACTATTAGAATGTTTAGGGTATGTAAGTCATGCAGGAGAGTTTCAAAACTTTAACGAGGATATATTATATTCAAGCTCTACCCTAGGGGTTTTGGAGTTCTGCTCAGATGCGTGTTCCAAGAATTAGTGTATCTCCACCATACTAACGAAATATCCCATTGAAGCAAGAAAAAGACAAAGTGCAACATTGAGTAACTAGCACATCACCACCTGCGGAAGATGAAGAAGAACAAGAGAAGGATGAGAAGGAGAAGAAATAGAGATCAAATGCCAAATAATGCCAATACGAGGATTAATACTTCAAAAGTAATTGATTTTAAAAATTACTGCTATGGCAGCTGAACCCTTTTTACTGGAGTCAAACCCTCCATCTGACTGTCCATTTGGTCCTGATAGGACAGTGTGTGGTTGAGAATCATGATTTCTCCATGTTACTGTATTTCTGACTCTAATTGAACTTGGATTGGTCGGTTTGTAGCATCACATCAGTCAGGCTGGAATAGCCTGAGACTTTGGAATGTCAAGTAGTAGTGCCGTTACCACCATTCCTCCCTGCGGCACTACCACCACTGTAACATCCCCTGTTGTTGTTTTTCTACTGCAGTATTATTGCATGTTGCTACTGCCGCCGTCAGGTGCAGCTAAAGTCAAGTTACCTTGTACGTTCTCTAATTCATTCAAAGTCAAATTCAAATTCCTAAACACAGCTTGAGTATTGTTGTTCTGCATTGCGAAGTATGCTTGTTCTGCATGTGTTATAGCCTGTGCTGCTAACTGGTTTATTGCGGTTACATTTATTGCGCTAGCGCTGCTAGTTCTATTATCACTCGTTGTCAGTTCTGTAGTTGTTGCTCCGGTTGCTGCACCTGATGTTGCAGTATACCCAAAAATGAATTCAACCCTTTCTGTACCGAATTGGATTATCATCCTGTAGTTGCCGCTGGTTACCATCGGTTCTTCATAGTCGGGCTTTCCTTCGTTATCACCCGCTACAAAACTGTGTGCGAATTGCGTGAACTCGTTGTCTGCAACTACCCTAACATAAACTAACTCAACAGTCTTGCCTTCTGGGTCTATTACATTTATCAAAGCCTCGGAATAAGGACCTCGCACTTCAATAGAGCCACTAACTGTAATTATATCTCCAGTTGTAAAGCTGTCGCCATTTAGGGCGGCTGTCAGTCCTCCATCGGTCTCTACGAGTGGCTCGCCTTGCTGAGCGCTTCCTCTCCCAATGTTTGCAGAAAAAAGAAGGACAGCAAGTGCTGTTAGGCTTATCACCTTTATTTCAAGTGCAAATAGTCGTGACCATAACGTTCCCATAATTTCCAGAACAAAAGACGAGTTAGGAAATAAAATAAGGCTATAGAGTAATTCTTCTATAAGAATTCCCACTTAGTGGTTGGTTATTGCATATAGATGAAGATAAATTGGAACTGCATTGAAGCAGAATATAGAGACAAGAAGCAATGCATAATGACGACACATTTAGACACGCGGCATGGGCACAGAGTCGGCTACTTTTGCCTTCATAACCTCCATGAGGTCGCATGATGCATTTATCTGCTTTGTAAGCAAAGTTGCTTTTATTTCAGATACCGCTGTTATTCTTTTTGGTTAATTACTCCAAACATCTTTTGTACCATCTGGTAGCTGTTATTATGACATTGACAAGTACACATTTTGGTATTGTCTGAGCCATCTATTACGCTTCTGACGATACCATCGCAGGAATCATGTTCATTTTGAATGCAATTATTAGAATTGGTCATAATGCCAAGTGGTATCAATCAGTTAATTAAGTTCCTGTTTTTACGCTTAAGTGGTAAGAATATTTGTCAGTGTGCACTCGCTTCTTTAACTAAATTTAGGTTGCAGCGAGTACATTTTATAGTGGACATCTCGGTTTCTTTCTTCAATTTTGCTTTCATCAGAAATGCATTTACGCCCAAAACCGCTGCTATGAATATCCTCATGCGACAGAAAGTAAGATAATCTTCCAACACTGAAAGGACAGTGAGAGAATAACACAGATAATGAGAAAATCAATGTTAAAGTTAGTACCACACACCCATTTGTAGACAATGGGTGGGGGAAGGCAACTTGAGATTGAAGTAGAGAATGGGATAGAACCTCATTTACTATAGAAGCAGGAATGGACCCTCGATTCGAACAGCAACTTACACACGGGATAGTTCCACTTCTTATTTTAAGACACAATTGCAGACAGGTTCAGCAGCTCAGGAATGTTAGAGTTAGAGCGATAAGTACACACTTCCAAAGGTCTAGTTTTGAAAGCCCTTTTGAGGATTTTATCCGTCAGGTTACGGTATTAAGTATGAAAAGTTAGATAGAGAGACATATGTTCCCATACAACAGGGGCATATAAATTTCAAAATAGAATTAAACTCATAGTTGGGTTCTGTTCGTAAAAGTTTTCACTTTTGTCGGAAAACGGTAGACACGGCATTGGCGTTGCTGCTGAAATTGTCCGACAACTACTTCAAATGAGTTGAATCTAGTACCGCAATTGTACGACAGTAAAAGTGGGCAGGGTGGCAGAAGTTGAACCCACGAACTCAGTGGTCTAATCTTAACAGGATCACACAAGAACAAAACAATAAGATAGCAAAGGAAGATTTGAGATTAGAAATAATGTCACTCAAGTCTTAAAAAGGGATTTTACGAGATAGAGCAGAGGAAA
>DATAAU010000174.1:0-4752 GCA_036259955.1 Nitrososphaera sp.
GGTAATACGCCCCCGAGACCAACCCAAATAATAGAAAAGATAAATGACCTTCTTTTTAACGTGCAAAAATTCAAACCAAATACTGATGACTATTATAATCCACTCAACAGTTATCTCAACATAGTAATCGAACGTAAAAGAGGGATACCTATTACGCTTTGCATACTTTACATGAGAATCGCCCGCTCAGTGAATTTCAAGATGTATCCTGTGAATTTTCCTGGCCACTTTTTGATCAAGCATATTCTCGAGGATAACAGCGGCGAGATCATTGTCGATCCTTTTAACGGCGGTAGGATAATGGATGACTACTCACTCAAAGCGTTGATCGAACAAGCATATCCACAACAGAACATTCCTCTTACCCATGCACTTGTAGAGAAAGCAACAGCAGCCCAGGTTCTGATAAGGATGCTGAACAATCTGAAAGGAAGCTATTACGAAGCACAGGACATAGACAGGTACAATATTGCAAATGAAATGGTACTTGCAATTGACCCGTATAATCCTGACGCAGTAAGAGACAAGGGTATTGTACTTCTTAAAAAAGGGGATCCTTCAGAAGCATTAAAAGTTCTGAACACATATCTAGAAATTAATCCAGAAGCAGAGGATGCTGATGACGTGCTTGATATAATCCACCAGATCAGGTCTGGGAAGAGATAGATTTGCTGACTGTTGCAAAATATATATACGTTGGGGCAATCACACTCGCTGCAAGTGGAGGCGCCGCTATTTACCTTAACTTTCAAGGCGTCAAATGCTTGTCAGACCTTGTGCAAGTTGACAGGTCCATTTTAACTGCAGAGCAATTGGAAGAAATGGAGAGGAATTGCTTCATCATCACCAATTCATATGTCTATTCTATATATGGAATCATTGTGGGAATTATACTTATAATAATGGGTGTAGTAAAAAGCAGGAAGAGTATACATACTTTTTAAGACATATTTGGTTGGGAGAAGATGATGAGGACATCTAATGACTGCACAAAAGCATGAGGACTCGCTTGAGAAGATTGCTGGTGATGTAAGAGGCTGTCCTCTCTGCAAACTAGCACGAACAAGGAAGAATGCTGTACCAGGAGAAGGGCAGATTTCTGCTAAGATAATGTTCATAGGAGAGGCACCTGGGCGTAGCGAAGATGAAAAGGGAAAACCATTTGTAGGAGCCGCTGGCCGTATACTGGACAACGTGCTTAAAAAGGCAGGTATTGAAAGGTCTCAGGTGTTCATTACAAATATAGTCAAGTGTAGGCCTCCTAATAACAGAGTGCCAGAAGAAGACGAGTTGATTGCCTGCAGACCGTATCTTGACAGGCAGATTGCACTGATTAAACCCAAAGTGATCTGTATACTTGGTAGAACTGCATACTCTTCGATTTTAGGCGGCAGCTCAATCACTGCAAATAGAGGAAAGATAGTTGAGAGGTCAGGTCAAAAGTACTTTTCGACCTTCCACCCAGCGGCAGTTATTTACAATAAAAACCTGCGTTCTAGACTGGAGGATGATTTGAAAAAGCTGGCTGAAGAAATCAATAAGGAAGAAGAGAGTAAGGAGTCATTGGAGGATTATTTGTGAGCTGTCAGAGCAGCTCGTTTTACGAACGGCCTACTGAAGTTGTGGCAAAAGATCTTCTTGGCAAGAAGCTTGTTCGCGCCTTAACGAATAACAAAAAGCAAAAGTTTCGATTGGCGGGTATAATAGTGGAGACAGAGGCATACGGCTACAGTGATGACCTGGCAAGTCATGCACATAGTGGCCCCACAGGAAGAAACAAAGTCATGTTTGGCAATGTTGGAAGGGCTTACGTGTATTTCACCTATGGCAACCACTTTTGCTTAAATGTTGCTGCAAGAAGAAGCAGTATAGAGGCAGGAGCAGTCCTTATTCGAGGGATTGAGCCAGTAGAAGGCGTTGAATTAATGAGGCAGTTCCGGCCGATCGAAAATATACTTTCACTTACCTCTGGACCTGGCAAGCTCACACAAGCTCTCAATATCACATCAGCACTCAATGGAATGGATATGACTGATTCTGGATCAGAGATATATATTGAGGAGGGTAAGATGCCGAAACATATCATAACAACTCCAAGGATAGGGATCACCCGTGCGGTAGACAAAGAGTGGCGCTTTATCGATCCATCAAGTCCCTATATTTCACGCAAATGGCAGATTAATTATAATCATCATTACAATTGTAGAAGGTAAACAGAGTTTTTTATCAATAGTTGTTGTTAACTCATTTAGACAGGGTACAAATTGAGAAAGTATACTTATTTACTTGCGAAGGTCTAAAACAGACCTGCAGTCAAACTCTAGGCATTGTATCAATAAGTATACTTGCAAAGTAAGTACCCCAAAAGCGAAGTAGTTGTTTAATCCCATAGAAATGCAGGAATACAACTAGCGTCCAGCTGACTTTATAGAGACTTCATACTCTTTTTCAATTGCAGTCATTAACTTTTTACCCGTTATTTTACCTCTTGACTTTGTAATAGATACAATTGAAGCGCCGCCTGCCCCAACTCCTTCCTTTACGAATCCCTTTGCAAATGCCTGCAAGCCGGGCTTGCTCGATTCGGCTAGATGAAGATCGCAAGATAAAATTGGAACTTGATCCGAAGCCATTCTTACAAGTCCAGATAAATCCGATGACGGATCTTTTGCGACATATGTTGTAGTGCCAATACAAAGTCCGTTCAGCGACCTGCCTAGACGATTCAATATCGCAACTACTGCAGCCATTTGAGTACCTCCTGCAAGCATAATCTTGCCATTTGCAGACAGCACACCACTTGCAATACCAGCTACAGAAGGCATCATGGGATCTCCAAAAGCAGAGATAACTTCAAACGGTGAGCTATTCATTTCAATCCCGGTAGCAATGACTCTCTTTATTGCAGAATCTACCACCGTGTTTTTCAGAGTGTGAGGATTTTCTGGCATACTACTGCTTACCTTGAACCTGGCATCAATGCCAAGTGCTCTAAGCACAGCGAGTGCAGTTGTAGTGCCTCCAGGAATGCTCTCACCCAATACTGTTAGATCTGACATGATGGCCAGCTGTTTTCCAAGCAGCTCACCATGCTCAAACGCACGCTTGACGCTTGAAATATCCATTCCATTTTCATTCACGATGTTTCTGCCGGGTTCAATTCCAAACGATACATAAGGTATTGAAGGCTTAATCTTTGCCCCTGCATCAACAACCAGAAGAGGGATCGTTGCCAATTGTAATGCAGTACGTGTAATGAGTGCTGGTGTAGGCTTGCCATCAGGTGTAGCAGGTATAGCATCAATGCAGCTGCAGCGTCCATGATATAGAAATTCTGCGTCAGCAGGAGATGTGTATTTCACTAGTTCGACATTTGCACCTGCTGCTGTGATCCCAGAAATCTCGCATGTGGCAGTGTACGAGATCACACACACAAAAACAGGATTTTTCGTCGTAAAACTTTTGACTGCAAGTCTGTTGGACGTTGTTATATCGCGCATCTATTCACCAGCAATCATAAGCTCCAAGAATTCTTGCTTTGACCTAGGTTTAAGCACATAGTTGGTCTTCTTTTCGTGTCCTATCGTAGATATAGAAGTTGGACCATAGTTGTGACCAGGATAAACGATGAGATTTTCATCCAATTTTGCCAGCCTGTTAAATAGGCTATAGTACATTTCTCTTGCGTCACTTCCAGGAAGATCCACTCTACCACAATTGCCCACGAAGAGTGTATCTCCAGTTAGAATGAATTGATCATCATATAGCAGGCAGATACTGTCTTTGGAGTGACCAGGTGTGTGCAAAACCCTTAGCCTAATCCCTCCTATTTCGATCACATCTCCGTCAGATACTGCAATGTCTTTATCTAGCTGAGAGTTTTTGTGCTGTACTATCTTGGCACCAGTTAGCTCTGCCATCTGCTGGTTTCCAATCACGTGATCAAAATGGGTATGAGTATTGATGATATATTTGGCTAGCCAATCTTTCTTTTTTAGAGTCTGAAATATTTTATCTAAATCCCAGGAAGGATCAATGACTGCAGCTTCGCCGCTTTCCTCATCGGCTACTAGGTAAGTAAAATTGGCCATCTGGCCTACTTCGATCTGCAATACAGCAGGCTTCATACGATGCCCTTTTCCGCTTCTGGGGGTATACCTATCCATTCCACATATACAGAACCTGAATATTTCTTTTTATTCTTCTTCTTCTTTTCTGCAAGTCCAACCTTTAATCGATGAAAGGTAACAGTCGCATCTGCAATAATACACTTTTTATGGATATGCCCAGTGTTTGGGTCAAGTCCTGAAGGAACATCTATGGCTAAGACATAAGCCTTGGATTTGTTTATTGCATCTATTGCAGATGCATAGGGCTGTCTGATCTCATCTTTGATGCCAGTGCCAAATATGCCATCCAAGATGATGTTAGCATCAGTAATTCGGTTCTTGATCTCGCTGGTTAACTCCTTACCAAATATCAATTCAATTGAATCCATCTTTTCGATTATGCTCCAGTTAAGTCTTGCCTCTTCGCTCCTTAAGTCGGAAGGGCTTCCAAGTAAAATGACCACTAATTTGGCTCCGTACCCAGCAAGATGACGCGATGCGACAAATCCATCGCCGCCATTGTTGCCAGTACCGCACACGGTAACTATTCTTTTATTCTTTAGTTTCTTGAACTTTTGGACAACAAAATCTGCTACTCCGTGGCCAGCATTCTCCATCATGAGAAAACGTCGCATTCCAAATA
>DATAAU010000175.1:0-8534 GCA_036259955.1 Nitrososphaera sp.
GCAATCAGTATAGATTGTAATGCTTCAATTCCAAATGCTGCAAAGGCATAATACCCAACAAAGAATGGTACAACCACTCCTAGAGAGCCAACAGTAAATGCTGCAGCACCCCCTCTGAGAAACTCACGCGGAGTGATTTCAAGCCCTGCAATAAATAATATCACAACCGCTGCAATTTCGCCTATGTGTCTGACTGTCTCATCCAGTACTACTAGTGGTTCTCCATCAACTAGAGGAAGAGCTCCTAACGCAAATGGCCCAACAATAATTCCGGCAAGCAACTCGCCTAGGACTATTGGCAGCTTTATCCTGTGGAACAGCTCAGCCATCAACTTGGCAGCAAATAACAATATGCCAAGTGAAATCATTACATGAAGAAAAGCTGATGCTGATTCTCCTACTGCCATTTTCTTGTAACGTATATCATCTGATCAGCTTTGATTTTAGTATTACCACCTACTGGAATTGATTTGATTACAACTTTCAGTCGGAGGAAGTATTATTAGAATAATTTCCTCAAAATTAAGGTATATCGCATGACTGATATTTGGTAAAAGTATCTGAGTTGCCTGTATCTTGTAGTTTATGTTAAGACGTGTTGACTGCTTTAGCAGTTCGGGTAAGTTAGAAATAGGACACTCGTGCTTTAGATATACAAATAAAGTTAAATGTCATGGTATTGTAACAATACTTGTTAGGACGCCCTTATGTTTCTTTGAGGATTCTTCCCCTCGTTTTGAAAAAAGGGCTGTTGGGGAAGTATTATACTATTTATCATTTTGTCTCGCCCGCATGAGTATTCTGGCAATAAATGCGTCCAGAGGCAAATTCTGACCAGAGGTGCTTTTCCCATCAAAGAAACATCCCCATATAGCATTTGCCAATTAAATTGTTAAAAGAACGATGTTACATCTTGTTAAAATGATCATGGTATGGTTATAGATCCTAACTCCTCTACCATGACAGAAGCTTGCTGGACTCAAGCCGGCATACTACAAACTCACATCCGTAAAAAATTGCTGATAAAATGGTGCTTCTGAGGTTTTTGGCAATATTTGACCATGATTTGCTAAAAGGCTATATTATATGCTATGCAAAGAACTAGTAACAGGAGAGATCGAGGTAGTGTGGGGTTTTGGAATCTATCTTATGCACTTGTCTGACTACTTGGCAGGCAGAAAGCATAAAAAGAAAGCAAGAACTTGTGATGTATGTGGCCAGCGATTCAGGATGATTGAAGAGATGGAAGTTCACAGACGAAAAGAACACCCTGATGCACATCCAAGAAAAGAAGAATCACCAGAAGCTTGATGTGGAGCGACTATAAGACAGAAAGCTCGGAATTTTTGAACAGCGTGATAAGTCAGACCTAGAAGAATATCTCATTGAGTCTAAACTATTTGGTGCAATCTGTCGATATATGTGTTTTTTATACATCTGAACTGTAGGAAATACTTTCTGAGTCGTTAGTTGTGTCCGTTAATGTTGTCAAAGAATCTCTAACTCATTTCCTGATTAATACAGGACGAACTGCGAGGTCAGAGTAACTCGAGTATGAAATAAATTTATGGCAAACTCCCTGATTAAAATTCACTCTCTTTTGAAAGTCAAATCACGATCTACTATTCAATGTTCATATAACAACTATCTACAATCCTTAACTGACTATTTCTCTACAGTAATGCTGGGAGATGTGGCTTGGAATGAGTGGATCTAACAATAATGATAGGGGCAGAGAGAGTGGTGGAAAAAGCTCACCAGCTAGTGGAGCTGGCCTGGGTATGCTCTCAATGGTAAAGAATAAGAAGATTATGACGGTAATAGGTGGTGTATTAATAGCTATAGGAATAGCAGGTATGATAGTGGCAGGCTCAAACGCGCTGAGCAGCATATTTGGTGGAGGATTTTCGCAACCAAATGAAGGATCAGGATTTCAGATGCAACAATACGTGTTCATGTTCATATTGATTGCAGGTCTAGTTATAGTAATATATTCACAGGTTGCGCTTCAGTCACAAAGGGCAAAAGCAAGGGATAGAGGAAGCCGCAGTAGTTAGGTGCTCTCATTATTATTATAATAATAATAAAGGAAGTATTGATTAATTCCTAGAGCATTTCCCCTTACACTCATTTGTGAACCATGGTGCTTATATCTAATGCGTAATGTCGATATAATGATCTCATCCTCAGGACGAAATATGCAAAATTACTCTTTCTTTGCAGGTATTCAAACAGAATAAAACCCCTACTGGTAAGGAAAAAAAGACTAAGGCCCAAGAAACTGTCACTAGAACAATGCATTCCCCGATTATGAAATCTGCCGTATATCCTATGCTATATCTAACATACAAAAATAAAATCAAAATAAATCAAACGTGATAATGAACTTCACTAAAATGTAGAGGCAAAATGTCAGCTATTCGATAGTGAGATGCCGTTCTTGACAAGATGTTTGAGAGTATGAAGTATAGCCGATAAATATCCTAGTGCATATAATAGAACTACATCATGTCAAGAGACAACAACAATGACAACAAATTCTCTGCAGATCTTGTTTCTAGTACATGCCAGTTCTGTGGAGAATCTTTTGGACCAATGGAGTTATCGCTCCATTACAAGGAAAAACATTCTGAGGAAATAGGCAAAGAGGGATAGTACTATGATAGTCACACATGCATTTTTTGGTATAGGAAAAGCCAAGAATAGATTGCCATTTTAGCTAACTAGTGAGTGCGGTCGGCCTTTGTAGAAGAAGCGGGCTTGCATTTTGTCGATCTCATAACGCAATGTTTTCAAGCCAAGAGATTCTATAATACCATAATACAATTTTCTACTACATGGTCACATAGTGGCTGGTATGGAAGAACTAAAAGCTGATTGAATGTAAAAAAGCATACGCCGCAAATTCTGCTATTTGTGTCAGGATATTTAGTATTCATGCTTTATTTGTAACTGCTATAAGCTATAGCCTCGCTCAGACAAAGTATTATTTGACATGAAAAAGAGAGTTCTAATACTTGGTGCAGGCTATGGAGGAATATTTGCCGCGGCTCACCTCTGCAAAGAGAATGAGCACTATAGTGTGAGTCTGATTGATAAGAATCCATATCTTCAGCTTGTGCAACAGATACCATACATAATTTCTGGCTCAAAAAGACAGGAAGATATTACAATAAAAATCAGTGAATTGTTTGCCAACCAAATGCCCGCAGGACATTTAGAATTCATCCAAGCAGCCGTTGAAGGTATAGATCTAGAAAATAAGACTGTGAAAGTTTCAGCCCACCAAAAGGAACGCGAAATAAACGAGTATCAGTATGACTATCTTATAGTGTCCCTTGGCTCTGATACTCAATACTTCAATATTGCAGGTGCCAAGGAGAACTCATTACCTTTTAGATCTGTGCAGGATGCTTTGGAAATCAAAAAACAACTAAGCACTCTGCCAGAAAACTCTATTATCATAATAGGTGGCGGCGGTCCGACAGGTGTCAGCCTGGCTGCGGCGTTGTCAGAGTCCCAACCTGTGAATAGCAAAAATATTCAGATAAAAATTGTAGAGGCTAGCAACAACCTTCTTCCAGGATGGGATCAACGGCTCTCCAAGACATCCCAAAAGGTCCTCTCATCTAAAGGGATAAAGATACTCACCGGAAGGACAATAAAGAAGATCACTTCTAGATCCGTAATAACTGATTCGGGTGAAGAGATAAAATCTGGTTGCACCATCTGGACTGCCGGAGCAAAAGGACATTCTATAAGGATCTCTCCGCAGATACAAAAAACAGGATCTGACACTATTCCTGTAGACAATTACTTTAGGATATTGGGATTCCAATCTGCATATGCAATAGGTGACATTTGCGAGTACCTGCCTGACAAGGGTAACTGGGGCAATAACGAAAAAAACTCTGGCGTTAGCGGACCAGAGCCTCTTCCAAAGCTTGCACAACTCGCAGTCAGACAAGCACGTTTCGTAGCAGAAAATATAATCCGAAATGAAAAGGGTCAGAATTTGAAAGATAAATTCGACTATTGTCAGAGGGGGCATAGTATCTCTCTTGGTAAAAAAAACCTTGCACTTTTGAGCGGATTACTTGTAACGGGAGACATGTGCAACTATACAGAGGACACAATAGTGGACAATTTTTTAATGGAGATCAAGAATCGAGGGGAGGGAGTCTCTGCAAAGGCATTGGAAGCAACAAAAGATGCTGAAGGGGTGGACTACCCCGGGGCGTTTGATTTTGTGACATATGTAGTTTCTGATGCTTTCGCTGATCTGGTAAGATGAGTACAAGCATAGAATCCGTATGGGTGTGGTGCAGATATGCTAAGGCGACCAAACCAACGGTACTAGCAAAGCGGATAAACCAGTAACCATTATTATTGAAATAATATCTAACGGGAGCCCAGCACGAGCCATCTTAGGAATAGTCACGTATCCGCTTGCAAAAACAATTGCGTTTGGAGGAGTGCCCACGGGCATAACAAATCCAAAACTAGTGGCAATAGTTATTGGCACCATGAGCAGCACAGGATCTATTTGTAGTGAAGTTGCTAAAGATGCAGAAATTGGTATCAGCAGTGCTGCTGTTGCCGTATTGCTTACAATCTCTCCTGTAAGTATAGTCACAGCTACCAACACAAGAATTATTAAAAGATAATTCATTTCTCCAAGAAATGTTAGCTTCTCTGCCATCCATTCGTCGAGATTCGTCGCCGTATAGGCGTTGGCTAAGGCAAGCCCTCCGCCTATCAATAAGAGAACCCCCCATGGAATTGTAACTGCCGTATCCCAGCTCATGAGTCTTTTGCTGTCGCGCTCTTTGATTGACTCTGTGCCCCTGTCCTCTGCTCCGTCTTTGCTCATCGGAATAAAGTTTGAATTTCCTTTATTCCTGCTGTTATGAACCTTCTTACTAATATTTAGATCATTATTCTTCGCAACTGAGGAGGAGGAAGAAGATGAAGGGATCAAGAACAGAACGATCGCAGCTATCATAACAATTGTAGAGTCATCAATCATTGGAAGGATATCTTGCCAAAATAATCCTCTTGTTATCCAGGCTCCTGCAGTAGCGCCAAATACTCCTGCTACTATGATTTCATCTCTTGTTATCTTGCCAAGCTCAGATAACTTACTCATGATTGTGTCTTTCTCTTCCGCGATTGATTTTATTTTGCGGATATTGACACCGAGATTTACCATATATAACCACGCAACTACAAGCGAGATTGCGCTAATAGGCAGACCAATAATTATCCATTGACTAAAAGTTACCTCAACATCCAGAAGTGATCTTGACAGTGACGCGAATATGGCATTGGGCGGCGTGCCAATAAGCGTAGACATCCCGCCGATACTTGCAGAATAAGCAATTGAAAGCATCAGGCAAAGGCCAAATTTTCCTCGGTCCTGTTTATCTTGAACCTGAGACACAACTGCAGCGGCTATCGGAAGCATTAACATTGTTGTTGCAGTATTGCTCATCCATCCACTCAAAAATCCAGTTACGATCATAAACGCAGCGACAATGTATCTTGGATTCGTTCCAAATGACTTTAGAATATTCAAAGCAAACCTTTTGTGCAAGTTGGCCTTTTCTACTGCCTTAGCCAAAATGAAACCCCCAAGAAAAAGAAAGACTATTCTATCCGCATAATTAGACGAAGTTTCTCCGAGCTCCATTACGTTAAGTGATGGAAATAATACCAGCGGCAAAAGCGCAGTAACGTAGATTGGAATTGCCTCTGTTATCCACCAGCTTGCCATCCATACAGTAGAAGCCAACACAATTTTGGCTTCAAACGGCAAATCCTCTGCAATGGGAGCAAACAGAAATCCTACAAAGAGAACAGGCCCGGCAATAAGTCCTATTCTTTTGACCTGCTGGCGACTAACTTTCATGATTCAATGATCTTCTGCCTAGAATACTGTGTGCAGTAGCTCACTTTTTAATTATATTTTGATTGCCGATGGTTTGCCTCCTTCTCAGCATGGCAAAACCTGTGCTATGCATTCGTCTAGGTGTATAAACGACTGCTCTATTAGAAGAAGGGGACTTGCAGCAAACAAGCTAATCTTTGTCCGACTGCTGGTGTACGCTTCATTTAGGATTCGCCTAGCGTGATTTCTAGTCTTTATCCTACCTATTTCGAGTCGTGATTTATATTTGTCAAGCACATTGTTGACTGGACTGTAATGGACGGCCAATTGTTCTGTTAGTCTCACCATCTCTCCGCCAAGAGGAGTAGTACGATACGTTCTCGTTACAGGATCATATTCTAATAGGCGCTTTTGGACGAGTTCTTCGCAATGCTTGTTGAGTCTGCGGTATGTTAATACTAATTCCCGCGCCAATCTCGCTTTTGTAATGCCAAATTCATTATTCAACGCAGCTGTCAAGATTAATGCGTCTATTGTGGATTGTGCACGCTGCTTCATGTCATCGATAAGTAAAAAGGCAAATGATCATAAAAGGGCTCACAACCGTAATTCTAGTAAAAAGTGAAATCGTTATTCTAGAATAACGATTTCACTTTACACCTGAAAAATTGTCTCCAAGTACTTAGCCGATGGCACAAATGATAAAACCATTTGGTATTATATCTCAGGCTTTCTTAGATTTCTAACTTGCAATTGAACAAATCTCTTTGTGGATATTACTCTCTGGCAATGTAGTAAGAGTACATCCGCTATATTTTTGAAGATTATCTGCACTATCAAGTATATGCATTCTCATAGCCATTTTAATTCAGTCTTAGTGATGTCCTCACATTAACGCAACAGGCTGGGACCTTTTGGGAAGACATAGTGTAGGACTACCGTAATTTAGACAGTTAATATTCCCCGTAACAGTCATTTATTGTATATTTTCTGATTCTGGATATCAGACGTCGGGATTGTTTCGTCCATAATTCCGTGGATTTGCAATTAGAACACGAGCATTGCATTGTGGGCAACTTGTAAAGAATTTTTCGTCGCCAGAATACTGAAATACGCGCTTACAATTATTGCATCTCAGCTCTACCATACAATAGTTTACTTGCCTCTATAGTATTTAGAATTGATGCTATATCGACAACACAGATCCACATTTTCTCTATTCTGTTGTAGAAAGAGCTAGAGATATTTATCAGAGACCAATTATGACCTGTTGTCATTCAAAAAGATGGAGAAAGCCAAGACTGTTATGGCAAACAAGAGATGTGCCGAATAATGGAGATAATATATGAAGGATGGGTGAATTGGAGCAAAACCCATCTTGCAAATAATGATCCAAATTGCACATATATGCCGTCGGAGGTTGTTGATAGACATTCAAACTCATTTGAACACGTAACAAGGACGATTGAACAATTTATTCATGCAAGCTGATAAATATAATTTTGTATCTATATCATGCAATGTCGGAAGGAAGGGAAAGCGGCTATACATGCAGCAGCTGCGGTGCATCATTTAGCACACACGAAGGTTTGGTGAATCATAACGTGGACACTCATGGCGCTGCTATAGGCGCTCAACTAAGGCAGAGTGAAGAAATACAAAAACAGAGAAGAGAAGAATAGTGAAAAGATTACAAGTGATGGGGATCTATAAGTCTAATTCATGTCCCTAGAGAGAAGTTTACGCGGTGGTTAGTAAATTTAATAGGCTGAATTTTTCCTTCTCCTAAAGATTATGTAACATAATGGTTCGGTTGTCTGCGTCTCTGATGCCAAGGTGGCGTAGGAACCCAATGAAAGGTCAGGCCTGACAACCTTCGATAGTGTCAACTTCAGCAATAATAATGGTGAGCCTGAGTTTCATATCGATAGGCAGCATCTTAAGAGCCCCGACTCACTCATAGGAATGCAAGATGCTCTTTCCTAGATTCTAGATTTTCTACAGGCTCTTGGCCATAACATGTGAAATCATAAGGGATTAAAATCTCACTTCACTTTGAATATATCATGATTTTTTGATGTCAAGTGTTTTTTGTTGACTGAATGTTCGCAGTGATTGGTCCTGGCAGCATTGTTCTTCCTTTATGCTAGGCACTCCTGCCTCTCTTTACATGATGGTTAGTATAATTAGGAGTCTGCGTATATCTTTTGTATCTCCTTACAGAAGATTTAGTACGTCCTCTACTGTATACTGCGTTTGTATCTGAATGACTTAGCTGCCAATACTGTGCGCTGCACCTTCATGAAACTGCAAATTGCCCTCTTCGACCTTAATTGCATTTGGGGGACATACTGACACGCAAGCCATGCACCATATACAGTCGTGTTCTCTTATTGGGTCCGCTTTATCCGTGAGGTCTACTCGTTCTTCTTTAACCGAGCTCCCGGTTCCAGGACTTTCGACTGCACTACTCATCATATTAGCTGCTGGTGTGTTGTTGTCCGTTCTATACCATTGAAATACCTGTACTGGACAGGCTTCAATACATGCACCGTCAGCAACACATGAGTCCCAGTC
Organism: Nitrososphaera sp.; assembly: GCA_036259955.1. Taxonomy (GTDB): domain Archaea; phylum Thermoproteota; class Nitrososphaeria; order Nitrososphaerales; family Nitrososphaeraceae; genus Nitrososphaera. The sequence goes on from DATAAU010000175.1 coordinate 8,468, forward strand.
GACAGCCACCATTGTTCCATGAACACCTAGAGGAACCAATTCTTCTCCTCTTGTTTGATAGGCAGAT
>DATAAU010000176.1:0-10243 GCA_036259955.1 Nitrososphaera sp.
ATCAGCCATGTGTTGCCCCCCTCTCATCTATTACAATCTCGACATCCCCTTGATACTTGGGCTTGACTGCAAGCTGAGCTGGTGTGTAAATGAGATGCTCCTTTGTGAACGCTGATAGCTCATAGTCATTTGTCATAAAGAGTGCATAGAAGGGACATGCATCAACACAAAAGCCACAAAAGACACACTTGCCATAGTCAATCTGCGGCATTATCCCTTTCTTATTTTGCTTCCACTGCTCGTCCACCTTAACCATTCCAATTGCTTCTGCGATACCTTCACATGCTATAGCACAGAGCTGACAACCGGTACATTTATCATGCATCAGAATATGTCTTCCTCTATAACCTGCAATGCCAACTCCCCTCTTTGGGTCGAATTGATAGCCATCTCCTACAAATTTGAGTTTTTGTTCTGGATAGCGCAGCGTAAAGCGCTTGATAACAAGATGCTTTGAGCCAGATTCAATTGATTTGATGAAGCCGCTAGCAGTCGATGAATGTGACGATGACACTATTACCCCTTCTCCTACAATAATATCTTCTGCATTATAGCCATATAGATGTGCGCAGATACATAGTGTCATTATGACAAGGTAAGCAATAGAATACTGGCCTTGTTACTAGTGGTTAAATAAGGCGATGGTTATTGAGGACCTGAGTTCGGATTCGAGGCGATCTATAAATAAGCACTCATTTTATTCAAGATGCACATTTTGACATGTATCAAGTCTGCCATTGGACTATTATGAATCCCTTTATGCAAATCTTAGATATCGTAATGTAAAATGGCAATTTGAACTCAATGCATAGAAGAATTTCGCACCAATTATGGTTACATCATCCTTCTAAAACAATGTGAGTCTCCTTTACTATAAAATTTGCTTGGCGGATATTTTTGAATCAATATAGACACGCAGCTCAAATATCATGAGACGATCTCTTCCTCTCTTCTCATCATCCTTTATGAACTGAACGCTAAGAATACGCATGGGAAGAACGATTAAGAATTGATGTTCCATGATAATATCTCTACTATTGCATCAAATGCAAGGCGTCAAGAAAGCTCGTTCAATAGTAATGTCGATTATTGTGCATGTAATACTAAGGAATCTTTGATTATCGAAATTTTATGCTGATGCTTCCAAGCGACGATATGTATCCTGAAACCCCCATCGATTATGTCTCAAGCAAGATCATATCAGGTGTAAAAGACCTTCGTGAAGGGCTTGATCCTGATGTTCTTGCATACTGGTACAAGCGCATTGAGGATAGATCAAGAGAGGTCGTTCCAAAACATCTTAAAGACAAGATCCACTTTGAGCAAGACAGGATGCTGTGGATGAAATTCAAGCTAGATGTCTCAAAAAGAGCAGTTCCATACGTGATGCAGATCATCCAAGAATACATACCAATGATGCCGTACTCGACTGCACTCTATTTCACGAAAGTGCAAGAGATACTTACTGATGAGATGAATAAGGAGCTGCGCTAATCAAGAATTGTAATCTCCGTTATGGATCCAAGATAGCAGCTAGACTGTATTTTTATCTGTCCTCTTAAAAGATCTGTCAAGAATGACTTGAGCCTCATTACTGTCTGTTCATCCTTGAGCAAAACAGCATGGGAGGATCTATCCTTTAATTGTATGACGATCTCATTTCCAACTACTGTTTCGACCCCTGAAACCCACACGGTGTTGTCCTTCTGTACCGACACGAGACTTGCAAGTTTTTCCGATTCATATCGATCATCGCATTCAAATTTGAGAGTTTTCATGTCGTAAACGGCTCTTCATCATACATGAATTTGTCGACGATATTCTTTGCTTGTTCTCTCCGTTTCTTGAACTCGATAACAAAAGGCCTAGCTCCCTTGGAAAGGTCTGATTTGCACTCACCACATAAAAGGTTGCCACTCTTACATCTTAGCATGCGCTCGTCAGACTGCTTTCCAGTATCGAAGAAGTAGCGCAAGTACCAGAAAACAGGGCATCCAAGAGCATTGGCTCCGAGCTGTCTCTGTAGTGCAACAGTAGCTTGGCCTCCAGTGTAAGCCGCAGCCACTTTTTTGTCGACTACTTCGGGATCATCTGTCGTAAATATCGCAGTCTCGGGCTTCGACGATGACATCTTACCTAGCATACCAAGGCCGGGGACGAATTTGCTGTGTATCTGGGCAGGTTTATAATAGTTCATCTTTTCAGCTATATCTCTTGTCATGCGCCAATATGGGTCTTGGTCAATTGCTGCTGGAATCAATACAGGTACGCTCTTGCCTTCGATGACAGAAGGAAGGAAGCAAGGAGCAGCCTGTACGGGAGGAAACCCTATCATCCCTATATTAGTGGAATTAGAGAATCCGAATACAGCTCGTGCCGTTGAAAATGTAATGCGCTTTGCAACTTCTATGGCAATTGGATAAAGATGTTGGATATGTCTTGTATTGACGATTATCTTAGTCCTTTTTGGATCGAATCCAACAGCAATGATATCAAGGATATTTTCATAAGTATATCGCTCAAGCTCCTTCATCGTTCTGTCCTGGCCGTAAAGAAACTTTTCGTCATCTGTTATTTGGAATAACAATTTTGACTGAAACTTGTCCTGCAAGTATTTTGTAAATATCCATGGCATCAGATGACCCATGTGAACCATACCTGAGGGCCCCCTCCCAGTGTAAAGGTAGAAGCTCTCTCCCTTCATCTTCTTGTCTAATATCCAGTCTAGGTCACGATGGGAAAAAAAGTAGCCTGTTTTTAGAAGCGGATGTATTTCGCCTGTCATACTCTTTATGTTCTGCAATAGATCAGGTGTTATAGGCTGTGTTCCAAATTTTTCGATCAGCTTCCCGTAGTCAATATCGCCTTCAACTTCCCAAGGCGTGACCTTAAAGTCACTGTTTTTGTTTGAATGGCTCTGATCGTAATTGTCATCGACTAAATTCATCCTGGCAGTAGCATCATTGACTTAAACGTTTAAAAAGTCTTACACTCTCACAACCATGACTAATGACCTCAACTCAGGCGTTACATCCGATTGAACGGTCTATACTCAACTCGTTGTCTGATAATGACCATGTACTTGTCGATTCCCTTGTTGCTAACACCGGCCTGTCAATTGATCAAATTAGAAGAGGCATAGAGTGGCTAAAATTTAAAGGGCTTATCGCGTTAGAACAAATATCCACTCAGAGAGTATTTATCACTTCCAAGGGAATCGAGGCTGCTAAAAACGGACTACCCGAGAGAAGGCTGATAAATTCTCTGAAAGACGGCAATGCGACGCTTGCGCAAGTGCTTGCGAACGGTTCGATAAGAAATGAGGAGATAAATGCAGCTATTGCAGGAGCTAGACGTAACCAATGGATTCAATTGATCGAAGGAAAGATGATACCCACTCCGTTTGCTGCCAAGCAGTCACCTGAAGAGATCTTCCTAGAAAGGATAAAAGAGGGAACAGAAGTTTCAAAACTTACAAAAGAGGAAAGGCATACACTGGAGCAAATAAAGAAGCGGCCGAATTTCGTAGAGATTAAGGAAGAAAAAGAATCACGAATTTCACTTACCGATGCAGCAAGACAAATTATTCCTTCACTAAACCAAGAGAACCTAGAGCGCCGCCTCACAACAGAACTAATTTCCTCAGGAAAATGGAAGGAGACAAAATTTGGCTCCCTTGACGTAGAAGCATCTACACCAACTATTTACCCAGGGAGGCGCCATCCTTTAGTTGATATCATTGAAGAGGTCAAGGAGATCTTTGTTGGTTTAGGATTTTCAGAGATAGAAGGGCCTATAATTCAATCAGGCTTTTGGAACTTTGATGCGTTATTCACTCCACAAGATCATCCTGCAAGAGAAATGCAAGACACATTCTATATATCCACGGAGAGACGGCCAATCTCTGCAAGCAAAGATCAAATTTTAAAAGTTTCTCGAGTCCACAAGCGAAGATGGAATCGTCTTTGGGACATCCAAGAGGGTCAGCGATTAGTTCTCCGTACTCACACTACTCCTGTAACTATCCAACATCTTGCAAAGGTCAGGTCAGGGGTTGGCAGGTTCTTCTCAGTGGGTAAGGTTTTTAGAAATGAAAAGGTATCATACAAGCATCTTGTTGAATTTCACCAAGTAGAGGGAGTTGCAACTGCACCAGATGCGTCCCTCCGTGAGCTAATGGGGCTGCAAAAAGAGTTCTATTCCAAGATGGGCATTAAGCGTATCAAGTTTTGGCCAACGTTCTTTCCATACACGGAACCATCATTACAGAGTATGGTCTATAATGAGAAATTGGAAAAGTGGGTCGAGTTGTTCGGTATGGGCATATTCCGGCCGGAGGTCACCAAGCCACTTGGTATTAAAAATCCCGTGCTTGCCTGGGGTGGTGGCCTGGAAAGAATCGCTATGTTGCGCTTTGGACTAGATGACGTACGCGAATTATACGGCAACAAACTTACATGGCTCAGGAGCGTGCCTAGGTGCCAGTTGTAAGGATCAAATTTGAGCGCTTAAGAAAGCTCCTTCCCAGCATTCCAACAGATGCTGTACTGCATACTTTACCCTTTGTTGGACTTGATATCGAAGATGTTGACCAGGACGTCGTCAGGGTAGAATATAACCCAAACAGACCAGATCTGTCATCAGATTACGGGGTAGCAAGAGCATTGCGCGGTTTGCTTGAAGTAGAGACAGGATTGCCGAAATTAAAGCAACTGGGTAAAAGTGGACTAGGGGTAAGGGTAGATAGTACAGTTAGAAAGATAAGACCGTATCTTGTGGCATTAGTAGCACGAAATGGGACACTAGACGATGAGACACTAAAGCAATTAATTTCAATGCAAGAAGACCTTCATAATGGTATTGGTAGAAAGCGTAAGAAAGCATCTATTGGCATTCATAACTTCGATGTCATCAAGTTCCCTGTAAACTATAAAACAGAAAGGGGGGATTATGCATTCAGGCCCCTAGGTGAATCTTCAGAATTCACAATTGAGAGTATACTCAAAGATTTAGATATTGGGAAGCAGTATGGTCATATTCTTTCAAGATTTGGAAGATATCCTGTCATAGTGGATAGCGTTGGCACAGTTGTTTCGCTGCCACCCATCATTAATGGCCATGCAACAAAGGTTAGCGAGTCGTGTCACAACCTGTTTGTCGAGGTAACAGCGACGGACCAAGAGGTTGCAGAAGACACCCTCGCTATTCTCGCATTCACGCTTTATGATGCAGGATTTGAAATAAAAAGCGTGAATATAGATGAGGGTAGAAAAAAGATCGAAACTCCTCAGATAAAGCCAAAAGTAATTTCAGCAGATATCCGCTATGTTAACAATATCCTTGGCCTAACGCTTGATGCCAAACAGATGATCACCTGCCTAAAGAAAAGCAGGCTTGATGCAAAAGCATCTAAGAAAAAAATTTTGTGTACTATCCCCCGTTATCGCACAGATATCACCGATCCGATAGACATCTCAGAGGAAGTAGCAATAGGATATGGCATTTATAACTTAGAACCAAGATTCCCTAACTCGCCAACTGCTGGGAAGAGGGATTATCTTTCCACATATTTTAACGTAGTAAGAGAAACCATGATTGGCTTGGGTATGATTGAAACACTAAATTTTTTGCTAACTAGCAAAGACGTGCAGTATGGTGCATTTGGTGTTCCTAGTAGGCATCTGCTTTCTGTAGAGAGCTCTAAGAGTATAGAGCATGAAATTCTACGTGACTCGGTGATTCCATTGCTCCTTCAGTCCCTTTCTAACAATATTCACGAGCAATACCCCCAACGATTATTTGAGATCGGCAAGACTTTCCATCGATCAACTGCATTAATAGAAGAAAAATGGAGCGTCGGTGCAGTCGTAGCACACGCAGACGCAGGATATACGGAGATAAAATCATCATTGCAGGCGTTATTGAGGTCTTGTTTTGGCAGAGAGGCAACCACAAAACCAACAACGAACCATATATTCATGGAGGGTAGGTCTGCCGAAGTGGTATTCGATGGTAGATCAGTGGGTGTTCTAGGGGAGATTAGTCCCCTTGCCCTTGAAAACTTCAAATTGAGAGTGCCTGTCGCGGCGTTTGAGATAGACCTTCTTGGAATCATAAGAGACAAATAGTACTACGTCAAAGACATTGTACCCCGTTAAAGAGCACGTAGAGGACACAGCTTATGGCTAACCAGTGACAGCGTGTGAGTCAGAGGCGGGGCACATATCATTTTTATAACCAACATACCACCAATGCCAGCTATATGCCGCAGCAAGATGGTGAAAAAAAACCTACCGAGGACAAAAAACCCAAAGCGGTTGCATTGCTATCTGGCGGTCTTGACAGCAATCTAGCAGTAAGAATGATGCTGGAGCAGGGCATTGATGTAGAAGCGGTTGCTGTGAAGACACCTTTTTGTGACTTTGACTGTGGAAAGGGTTGTGGTCAACGAGTTAGAGAGGTAGCTGACGAACTTGGGATCAAGCTAAACACTGTGTATTTTGGCGAAGAATACCTGCGTATGCTCAAGAATCCTAAATACGGATATGGCTCCGGTATGAATCCTTGCTTAGATTGTAGAGGTATGATGTACAATGCGGCCAAAGAGCATATGAAAAAGACAAATGCGGATTTTGTAATAACTGGGGAGGTGCTGTTTCAGCGCCCTATGAGCCAAAACAATCGGGCTCTCCACATCATCGAAAAGGAGACTGGCATGGAGTCCAAGGTTTTACGCCCATTGTCAGCAAAACATCTTCCACCGACGGAAGCAGAAAAGACTGGAATAATAAACCGCGAGAACATGGGCGATATCAAAGGTAGGTCAAGGAAAGGACAGCTTGCCTTGGCAAAACATTTTGGAATGTCTGAACCGCCGAATGCCGCAGGTGGGTGTCTGCTAACAGATCCTGGTTTCTCAAAGCGTGTGAAGGATATTATCGATCACTCAAATGATGTCCCAACTCTTAACGATGTTGAGCTTTTGAAAGTTGGTAGACATTTCCGAATTACCGACAGTGCTAAGTTCGTGGTAGGGAGGAATAAAGACGAAAACGAAGTCATAATGGCACTGGCCACTGATAGCGATATCATTATAGAGGTCAGAGATTACGTCGGACCAACTTGTATACTTCGGTGCAAAAACTACGATAATTCTTTGTTGACGACATGTGCTGCAATAGCTGGACGTTACTCTGATGCCCCAAAGCATGAGGGATCAGTGGTTTCAATTACCTTTAAGGGTCATGGGAATGAGATGACAGTAATGCCAGCAGACATTGAAACAATTGAGAGGCTGCGCATTTGAGGAAAAGGATATTGTCTTGCACAACAGAGGGGAATTGATTGTGCATTACTACCTTTGAGCTAAAATCGACTATCTGGTTAACGAGAATTGACCACCATGACTATTGATTACACCTTACAAGCTCAACTGCAATTCGCAGAAGATAGGGATTAAATGCAGACCCAGAAGACACCAGTTTATTTGAAGGCGATTTCGCTGCGCGATATATCAGATATCTCAGCGATAAAAGAAGATGTCAAAAATCACATGATTTTAATTATCAGAGTCACTCCGCTTGCACAAAAGGATTTGGAAGAGCTACGAAAGGTCGTTGAGGACCTCTATTCCTATACACAATCAGTCGGAGGGGATATTGCAAGACTCGGAGAAGAGCGCATTGTGATTACTCCTCCAGGCGTTAAAATCTGGCGTGGTATATACGATCTAAAGTAGCTTTATTGCCTCTTGCACCAAAGGATGCTGTGTCTGTATTCTAAATTGCTTATTTATCATACTTGCTAGGTTCTGTGCCTTTGGTCTTTCACCGTGATTGACAAGTATTCGTCTAAGCTTAGGTCGGAGCCGCAAAACATATGCCATAAGCTGGTTATAATCACTATGGCTACCAAGACCATCTATTCTTTTTACTTGGCACTGAACGTCAAGTGTTTCGCCTCGGACTTTGACCTGTTTAGCACCATCCAATAATGCTCTGCCGGGAGTATCCACCGATTGATAGGACAGAATAACGAGGGTGCTTTTGGGATCATTCGCTATTTGCTTCAAATAACCCACGGACGGGCCTCCGATGAGCATGGATGAGGGAGCAAGGATAACTGTGGGTTCATTAGGCCTTAGCGTTTTGGATTCTCCTGTTGAAAATTGCGAACCAAATTGGCTCATTTCAGACTCTAGCACATATTTGCCGAGATCTTTTGAAAGAAACTCAGGGAAAGCCTCATATACAGCTGTCGCTTCTGTGATTATCTTTTCGACAAAGACATTCGCCTCAAAGCTGCCGGCTTTTGTAAGCCTTTCAAGTAAGATGATCAGGTCCTGAGAAATGCCTACTGCTGGCACTGGCAACAAAACGTGACCCCCTGCCGCAACTGTGCTTTCGACAGTAGTCGCAAGATCATTCTCCGCTTGCTCTCGCGGACACATTATGTCTTCCTTCCCGCCGTATGTACTTTCAATTATCATAGTCTCAACACGTGGGAAGTTCCAGTTGGCGTTTTCCAAGGTTAGTGTCTTGCCAAACTTCATATCTCCTGTGTATACAAGATTGTGCTCGCCATTGCCGATATGCAAATGAATTGAAGTTGATCCTATAATGTGTCCTGAGTTTGAAAGCACCAGCTTCACATCTGGTGAAATATCAGTTACTATACCGTGCATGAGCGTTATAGTGTGTGCCATTGCACTATCGATATCCTGCTCAGAGTATAACGCATTTTTACCTGAATGCACAAGATAGTCGCGTTGAAGTATACTCATGAGCAATAGGGTGGGCTCTGTACAATATACGGGACCTCTATACCCGTATTTGAAAAGTGCTGGCAAAAAGCCAGTATGATCAAGATGTGCATGGCTAAGTACGACTGCATCAATATCTTCCATACTTACGCCTGCGATGTCAAATCGAGGTATTGCAGCCAGTGAGTCCTTTGCAGACATATTGAGTCCACAATCAAGAATAATTTTGCTCTCACGTGTTTCAAGTAGCATACAAGACCTGCCTACCTCTGCGAATCCTCCCAAAGTAAGAATGCTCGCTTCGGCCTGTGGAGTCAATTTAGAGCGAAAAATTTTATCTCCAACTTCTCGATAGAATTTTGTACGCTGATTCACTGTTTCATTCAGTATATTGTAAAGTGTTTCAAATGGTAACATGTTTTGAGGAGCTTTTCTGATCTTGACCCTCCAACCTATTTTTTCTGAAAGTTCTACATCCTCGCCATCGTGTAAAATGGTAGACGGCTTCTTAGCAAAGATTACCGCCTCGCCTAGCGCAGCATCAAAGAATGTGCCCATGACGCCAGCATCTCGAGGAATAGACTGAGCAATAATCTTACGCGACTCATCTTGAGAATGCCTCAATGATTCATCAGTGCGAATAACAATGCGCTTCTTTATGCTATTAACCATGTTTAAGACGAGTTGATTGTTGTGAAGCAGGTAACTTGGGTTCTTAGAATAAAGCGCAATACAAGGACCCTCGTATTCAATTTTTGTCAGGTTCGCGTCATGAGGTAGACTTTGCAGTATTACTGCCATGATATTTTGGCTAGCTGATTCGTAAGAGGAGGGCGATTTACGTTGCATGAATATTATCCTAGATGACCCTCAATCGAATGTCTCCGTCAAGAGTAATTGGTAAGAATAATAGGAGGCCCGGTATTAAATTTTTGGACAGTAGGTCGCAAGTTGAGAGAACTAAACGCCATAAACTCATAATTTGCAATCGTCTTCAATTTAGACACAAAAGGATGTTACCTGGTCCTGTACTGTTAATTTGAATTATCGCATATATCGTGTTGACTAGACTTGATAAGCGGATTACGGGCCGTGCTGATGTAAACTTAAAACTTCTATCATGGTTCAAACCCTTCAGACTTTTAGGCAAAGACATCATTCTAGAGAGGTCAACAACGCCGAAGTGGCGTCCTAAACTGCAATTGATTCACAATTTTATTATTATCTATATAATATAGGCGATGCGAAATGCAGATATGACTAATACACTGTAGGTGATATGAAAAATGAAGATAAGATGCTGGAACGCCATATTTGACTTAATTGAATATTCTCAGGTCACAGAAAAGCGCAAAGGAGAATCCGCTAACTAAGGTGTCTGCTTCATAGAAAGGTGGAAGCTTAATTAATTGCAGCGTAGAGGTTTTTTCTAATTGAATTCTTCGCCGATCCACCTTATGGAATTGCCAAGAAAGATATTGA
>DATAAU010000177.1:0-6834 GCA_036259955.1 Nitrososphaera sp.
CAGGCCGGAAATGGCGATAACTGTAACAAGCAAAATTATCATCTGTTTTGGAATCTGTTCTCTTGCAAAGTAAAATGGTGAATCATCGGTTGGGATTGTCGGGTTAGATGCTACAGCTGTGGAGAAGTATTCATTGTATACAGCGTTATCATTATTGAACAATTTATCAAATGGTGTTGCTACATAGTTAGTAGCCAACATAGTTATTTCTGCTCGGTTTCCTTCCGCCTTTTCCTTCACCATAGTGACTTCTCCGTTGACAAATGGAGTTGATTTCACCATAACCAAGACGGGATAATACTTTTGGTTATCCTCTGATCGTCCGAAATAGAGACCTGGACGATCTTCGACCACCATTACGTGTTCCGCAACTGATTCTCGGCTCTTTCCTGTTTCCTTTACAAGAGAATCAACGATCAGTGGCATAAGCCTTGGAAGCTCAAAATTCCATCGAGTCATTACAAGCATACCTCCGTTATCTTTATCCAGATGGCGAAAGTATTGTTGGAATGCTTCGACTGTATAGAGGTAATTCTCGGAAAGAGCATAGCCGCCGGCGAGTTGTGCAGCCCATGAATCCACAAGTTTTAGTACTATTACATCATATTTTTCGGTAGTAGAACTGATAAACCGTCTCCCATCGTCAATTAGCAACTCGACCTTATCGTTGCTATAGATGTTCCCAGATTGACCTTCAAAACGTTTTACTGCTGAGACCACAAGTGGGTTCAATTCTACCGCAGTGACATTGTCTGCACCACCGGCGAGCGCGACCAGTATGTCCTCGCCCCCTCCGCTGCCTATGACAAGAGTGTTATTTGCATCTATAATTTCATAAGGTAGATAGTCCATGTATTTTTGTATCCAAGCGACATCGCTTGGTGAGCCATTCCACCGATATATTGGTGTCGCAGCATCAGCATCAATAATTATTGAAGCCAATTCCTGAGATGTGGCGTTATCGGGATCAGCAGCAGTAATAGAAGTACCACCATTGTTGATACTTTCATCATTATTGCTACCGTCAGTATTATTGTTCTGCTCGCTGCTGGCAATTGAAGAAGTGCTACTGATAATATTCTCGTTCTCTTGTTGGTGGTCTATTCTACGAGTAACATCCACTCTAGAAAAAGAGTTCCACTCTTCCGATAAATGCTGATACTCAGAGGGGTGATTTAGCTGATAGTATAACCCCTTGCTCATACCAGGCTTTATCTCAAAAATATTCGTGCTGGAGGTGCTATTGACGATTAACAATACGATTAGGCCAGAACAAGTAATTGCGGAGAATGCACTCAGCCTATTCCTGTGTCCTTTCATGACTACTTCTTTTCGGTCTCCTTCTTCACCAGAGTATAAGATGGAGTCTAAGCTGTCTACACCTTTTCGATCTCTTGTAGCCCTTGTCAATAAGAAATAATAACTACAAGCGGAGGCGCCTACTACGACAACTGATGTTAGCAAAAGAGCAGATCCGGCACCAAGTGATTGCATTATTGGATCTAAAATAATTGTAGCTAATGCAGCGCCAATCAAATCAGCAAAGTATAATTTACTTATTTTTTCAGACATTGCTAAAAATATTAATGCAATTGCTGACCCAGCGAAAAAGAAAGGGATAGAAGAAATCAGATAAAAAAGGTAAATGTAGGAAGTATCGCTTGGGATAGAACCAATGAGAAATATGAAGACAGGGATGGAGATTCCATATCCAATTGCATACTGAACGATTCTTGATGAAAAAGTGATTTGTGGATGGACTATTGATTTCTTTTTTGGGTTATCAATCTTGTCTTTCTGGACGTGTATCACAAAGGATCCAATTCCAAGGCCAAAAAAAGCTATCGAAATTGCCATAAAGGCATAGTCATACCACAAAACTATCGAAAAGATTCTAGTTAGTGCAAGTTCAAACAGTATTATGCTAAGAGATAAAACAAATAGAAGGACAAGAAGAAAAATAAAAAAAGATCTTGAGCCCATTACCTAATTAAACATGCAAAGAAGATATGTAAAATATGCGTTTCTGAATATTTCGTCGGTTTGACATTCTTTCAACCTCGTTATTGTGATTGTATTATATTACAAATCATTCAAGGTTCATGATTATAATATCTGCAGTATTCAATTTTTCATTATAAATAATCCGTTTTTGATGCATGTGACAGGTGTCTATTATTGATATTCAAGACGGTATAAAGATTAAAGCCGAAATTACATTTGCTAATGATTGGCACAATAGAATTAAGTCCTTTATTTTCATATCATCTAGCATTAAGATTTTCCAGAATTGCTTTAAGCCTTAGAGTACAGCGAAGGACTATCGTCGTGGCTGAAAGAGAATTTGAATAAAAAAGCAAAGACTGATGACGACTAAACCAAAATAGAATGCGAGTCAAAAGACTCCTTTGGCAATAAGATCAAGGAAAAACATCAGATCAAACAAGACTAGCCTCGAACAAGTCTCCCATAGAGATTAGTGTTTATAGTTGACACTAAACTGAGTAGACCACCGTAGTTCTTTGATAGTTCCACTCGATTTTACATCGTAACTTCAATATCTTCAAATGGAGAAGATGATGAGCTGACTCATTAAGAGTCTGAATATAATGCATCTTATGTTATCTCTTCTTCCCTAATTTGCTGAACTCGATGTAAGATAACTTTTGAGCTATAAGGCTAGCATCTCAGCCTTATCCCTCTTTTATCCTTATTCTTATTCGTTGTCTCCTCTTCTAATGCAGAAACAAAAAGTATACTAGTCGACTAATTTCTTGTGATACAAGCTCTTGCATGGTTGGTCGCTTACGAGTTTGACCTCTTTCATCTTTTTTTTATCATAAATGGTCTGCAGGAATTTGTAGCATACAGGGCAGACATCAATCATGACTTATTATATCGGAACCGGAGTTTAAAAATTAGCAGATTGCACCTCTTAAAGACATACGGGTTGAGCTCAATCAATGGGTGTTTACATCTATGCTAAAATAATTGTGATGTCATGGGGCTGCGTTTGGCTCGCCTACTGGCCAACGATAGATAACCAGCTGCTTACCCTATCGAGGACCCAAATGACTTCAATGCTGTAAATGCCACTAACTGTCAACAGCAAATAAAACCATGGGTTCTACGCTTGGCTAGATTATCATCCAAAAAGATGGTTAATCCAACTATCGGACTATTTGCTGGTGGATTTGGTCGTCTGTTCTTCAGAGGACCGCTCATTAGCTATTGTCATTTCAGCAGAAGTTTTGCTTTCTGCATCTTTCTTTTCCTCAGGGGCAGGAGTTTCAATTGCACTAGTGCTGGCCGCGGGTAAATCTTCATACAGCGAAACGGTAACAGTTCCATCTTCTTCTTTCACCATTTTTACTCGAACTTTTCTTGGAGGGTTAGTCTTGCCCCTTGACCATAACTGACGATTTAGAGCTTGGTCAAGCTTGATTTGATTACTTTTCATATGCTTTTGGGCGAATTCACGGATCATATTTACGACCCTGTCAGTCCTCTTGTGTTCGGGAGTAATCCACGCTTTGCCAAGATTGATGGTGTAAACACGTGTAGTAGTTTCCTCAATTGTCGCCATTTTATCATCAACCTACATTTACATCAGACCTTCGCCATAGCCTACGCTTGGGGTTCGTTCTGATCTTTCTGTTAGTCCTGATGACTACCCATGTAGGTACCGGCCTATTTTGTCTTGCGCGTTTCAACAACCTTTTCTTTCGCGAGGTATTTTTCCGGGCAGCCATATAATAATGTAGGATTGATTTTCTCCGCTTTTTAAGTGTTGATACACCCATTTAAGGGCAATTATCTTCAGGTAAATGATATTATTAAGATTAGCGTAGACACGAACAAGAATTTTGATTGCCGGATTATACGCAGGCAATCATAAGAAACGATAGAGACTGTAAAAAATTTACAACCTGGGAACCGACAAGGCATCTTATCATAAATAAAATACTTTAATATGTTTCATCTTCAATCCTCATATGAGCAGAAAAACTGCAAGTCTAGAAGCACAAACTTCTATTATTTAGTAGGGGATTCGATACTTGATAATCTTGCTTGGGTTATAACCAATGATTGGCAATGTTATAGAGATAAGCAAGAGATGTTTGATGACGAGGAAGACACTTCTGAACGATTGCAGCAATACTTAGCAAATCAGCGCACCTTTTTGTCCTGGGTGCGAACTTCGATAGCATTAATCGGGCTTGGATTTGCTATTGAGAGATTCAGCATATTTCTGCAACAATTTCGGCTAATTGCAGATCCCAGTGCTACAGGTAATGCTGCATCGACTACAACACACGAATATTCTGCTCTTATTGGAATCGGTATGATTATTGTGGGTACAGGTTTGATCATTTATGCCTTAAAAAATTATCTAGATAGCAACAAGACCATAGCCTCTGGCAAATATACACCAAGAAATGCGATAGTCTATACCACCAGTGCGGCAATAATCGGACTTGGCATTATAATGATCATTTTTTTAGTCGGACAGTTTCTTTAGAAAATTTTAGTCATTTATTATCAATGCTGCCAGATGTGTATCCTCTAGATAGGGAGACTTCCCCCCTCTCCCCCCAGTACTCCATTTATTATAAGATAAGTATGCGGATACTTGCCCATGTCAACAACAGTTCAAGCGGAAGCATCAAAACCGCAGAGAAAGATGCAAGAGTGCAATCGCTGCAAAGCAGCAGGGTTTCCAAACCAGCCCATAGCCTTTGAGAAGGTAGGAGAGGACGTAGCTACAGGCAAGGTCAAGTGGAAGCTGGTAGACGAATACGGGAACGACCATGTACATAAGGGTGGAAATCAACTCTCTTCTGCTGTTAGGCGTAAGCGAATCGTAGATATCGCCACAGTGGCAGATGTAGGCGAAGCAAGAAAATTACTTGCTTTAGGATGGGAATACAAGACCTCATATCCAGCAACACTTGCTAATGTTCCTCACTATGTGCTGGTAAAGCGCGAGTAAGTAGTGTCATCATCACTTTTGCCTTAAATGCAAGTGGCGGCATAATTGTCATTCGACTTCCCTCTTTCTTCTTTATTTCTTTAGTACCTTAAGTCAGGGAACTAAAGTTGAATTGAATAACCCATGATACAGTAAAGATCAAGGAGCCACTATATCCCCAGGGGTCTACAACCTATGTAGACTATAAAACAAAAAATTCAGGAGGGTTTGGGACACCCTTCCATAGGCCAAATGAATATTTCTTTGCCAGGCAGCTTCCATAGCTCACTTGCATACAGGTCGGTATTGTCTATGTGGCAGCGCTCGCACATATTCACTTCAACGTCCTCAGATGGTTTGCCTATCAGACTTAGGAACTCTTTTGCATACTCTACTGCTTGGGAGTCTATTTCTTTTGGAACCTGTGTCGATTGGCTCTTATCAGTCGGTATGAACACGTCAAAGTGGAGTCTTCCCTTGTCTGCATATGTATTGTAAACTACTACCTTTTTTCCTGACCCGCTATAGGGCTCAAGTTTTGCCTGCATGCCATAAGTGGGGCAAGAATGAAATTTAATTTTTTGCACTCTGTATTCTATTTCAATTTCTTCGTCATTTGTACTTGTCACACTTGCATTTTGTACACATAAATGTCCTCTTTTTGCTATCGTACTGATGCAATCCAAGTCGGTGGCTACATTTTTCGTTGGAGCATATTGCGCCGCGTCCCATTTTTTGCTTCTAGCTTGTTATCCCAGCTGCAAATTCCGCTGCAATGATGTGCTTACATTTCAGGAAACGAAAGTTAAAGTCAGGGCATGTGCACACCTTGATGTCTGTATCCACTCTATAGAACTTGCCTTTATCCTTGCTGCTACGGACTTCAAATAGTTGATCTTTTCTATTTGTTTCAAGTATCATTGACTCTCCTTCATTTAGTTCTACTATCTCATAAGCGCGGTCTATGCGCTTTAGCATCTCCAGCAAATCTTGGCGGGAGATCCTCCTTTTGTTTCTCAACCAATTCATCGGGCAAAAGTAAAATCTCATTCTAGCTATATAATGAAAGGAGTACTGAGCAGAGCAGGGGGGAGGGAGAGCAGAGATATGTGCATATCAACTAGCCAACATCTGACGTAGCCCTTCATACTCTTGTGTGCTTATTTCTCCCTTTGCCAGTCGGATTTTTAAAATATTCAAAGGATCCTCGTCTGATTTCTGTGCGTAACCACTATTTCTTATTTCTTCGATAAAATCCCAGCGCTTTCTAACATCCGCATTCTTACCTACATGGAAGAGGGCTCGGGATAACTTGTTTTTGTCTTTTGCAAAAGATGCTGGCACATGAAGTGCCAGCATAAATCCCTTAGTAGCAAACATATTTTTCCAATCTGCAGGATAAGGAAAATGGACAGGAGTAAAATCAAGTGGAATAACTTCATGGGGCGCTCTTTTCTGAGGATCCTTGCTCTTCCAGAGATAGCCCAGATATCCAGGGCTGGCTTGTTCTCTTTTCTTGTTTGGCTTAATTAGTAAATCGATTATTGACGGATCATGTGTCCTTCCCACGATTACAAAGGTCGTACCGCCGTACCGTTTGGCAGTTGCTTCTCTTTTTTCCTGCGCTCTTGCATTGACCTGCCGTTTGTTAAAAAAACCAGCTATATGCAATTGTAATATAGTTCTGTCTGGTTTGTAACCAAATAACTTTAGATACTCTGATATCTCTTCTCGGCGATTTGAGGGAACCTGATCCGCGACTATAGCTGCTGCATCAACAGTTGTTGAGGCTATGCGAGTTCCCTTCTTTCGCTTATTGTCGATCAAAGACATTCAGAGCCACTTGCTCGGCATGGTATAAG
>DATAAU010000178.1:0-15744 GCA_036259955.1 Nitrososphaera sp.
GGCGATCGTTTCTGTCGATAAGACTAAAGCGTGCTTTGTATAAGCTGCCATCATTGAGGACTACAAATTGAGATACGCCTGTGATCTGCTCAGGGTTCTGAGCCTTGTACACCGTGCCAGCTGGTAGGTCGAAGCTGCCACTAAAACAATAACAAAGAAGCCAATTATAACTGCGAGTGCAATCCCAACTATTTTCTTTTTACTCATCCTCTTGTTCTTTATTACCTTCCCCTTGTTCTCCTTCCTTGTTGGCATTGTTTTTTTGGCGCAGTGGCAAAACCAATTTTTTCATTTGTAACAAGCCTAGACTCCCCTGTTATCTTCTCTCCCTGAACCTGTTCACGATAATCAACCAGTTCTTTGAGCACATAATATGCTTCAGGACTAATATGGCTAAATATTGTTTCTTACGTTTGCTATTATACACTGTCAGTCTTGCCGCTATGATTTTTGTTTCATCGTCATTAGTAATTGTGATATTGCTGTGTCCTTTCTCCTCTTCTTCCTGATGCTTCTTCTAGGTGGTTACCCTTTATTTTCAAAGTTAAAAGACGGAAAGAATAGCGCGTGAATACTTATTAAGCAAACATTACAAAGCCCGATCCTGTCAATCTTGGTATAGTCCTCCGTTTCTGATGACTTATTTCAGTCTGGATTCGGATGTCATAGTGCGTCGTGTTGATCAGAAAAATAAGGATTCTATTTCTTCAGGAGTTTGAATGCATGCGTCCACTCGTTTTTAAGGAATCCTGGTATGCACCAGAGTATGCATAATGGTTCTATTGCTCTTGCACTTTCCACGTTGCCCACGTCTTCAATTTCGAATCCAAACTTTTGCACTATTTCAGATACATTCTTTTTTGCATCCTCGTTATGTCCACATATGAACATAGTTGGTCTTGTGCCATCTCCGAAATCCGGATTGATCATAAGCCCACTTCCAATACTGTTTAATGCTTTAACAAAATGTGCATCTGGAGCAATTTTTTGAAGTCGCTCCATCAAAGATTCTTCCAAACTTGTAAAATATTTTAATACGCCATTTTGCGGCGGAGCATCCGCAATGGGATTAGTTGTATCGACTACAGTTTTTCCAGAAAGATGCTTTTTCACTTTTTCAACAACTTTCTCTGCAGCTGTACCCTTTACGCATAAAACTACGATATCGGCCCATTGAGCACTTTGCTCGAAGGTCGCAATCTCCAGCTTTGGATTTTCCCTCTTGAACTCTTCGAGTTTTTCTACGTGTTCACTCCCCACCATTACCTGATAATCATACTTTAGAAAGCCTTTTGCAAGAGTCTTCCCGACATCACCTGAACCAAGAATACCAATTTTCATCATGTGATTATTGATAGTGATTTAGGGTTGTTTTAAATTTTATCTTCAAAAAGATTAGCTGATATTGCTGGTACGAACATATCATGTACCTGTCAAGCTGCCTAACAGATAATCTTTGACAAGCTATTTAACACATAAAAATGGCTGATCAATCTCACCTATGACTAAAGGTTATATGTATAAATTTGTCAATATATTACACTGAATTACTTGTCTCTCTTTGAGTTCTAAAAATGTCAAAGCTCAATGAATATCGCCGAATCATAGGTTATTCTTATCTTTTGTATATTATATTAATTATCCCAATCAGTCTAATCCATGAACTTGGACATACATTGGTCTGTTCTGCGAAAGGCTATCGCTTTGACATCTGGCTAGACCTTAGAGGAGGTCACTCTTTATGCTATGGAATATCTGGCAATAACTTGATAATGGGCGCCATGGGAGGAGTATTTGGACTATTAGTCTCATCTGGAATACTCACTTTTTGGTATTATTTTTCTAAAAGGGTTGTGCCTATCGCCTCAGTAGCTCTATCTCTTATGTTAGACCAAGGTTTGAAGATAATTCTTGAGGGCTTTTTGCCAACGCTTTACTCTGCTGGAAGGTTTGACCTGCTCATAACAATATTGCAGATTATATCAGTAGGGGTCTTTGCCATTTACCTTACAAAGAAGCTTAGACTAGAAGGCGATAATCGTCGTTATCTACCTCGAGAGTCAAGGTTGGGTACTTAAAGCAGTAGGGGACCACTCTGCCGATAAGATGTTTTCAAAGTCCATGTTGCAACAGAGTTGTGTTAACCTAGTAGCTCATAATACAACCAGTTAGCTCTCTATTCATCGTTACGAAAGAGGGAAGCGTTTTTTTTGATAGTATCGAAATGGATTTCCTAAAAGCAAGCACCATTTCCTGCGGAGGGATCATAATCATCTGCTTGCTCATATAGTTCAGTAGCTAAGCTAGAAGTTCCTGAACTAATTGTGCATTGGCCCTATTGTCTTTCGGAGATATCAGACAGTATTTGCTGAAGTTGGAAAACACTATGAGTAATAAAAAATCTAGATTTCATCCGCCCAAAGAGAAGTAAAATGATATTTGTCGACGTCTACTATGCCTCTATCTGTCAACTTCAAAGATGGTATGACGGGCAAAGCCAGAAAGGAAAGCAGCATAAAGGGATCTCTTGTGACGTTACTACCTAGTTTGAGGGCGGCTTGATTAACAGCTTTAAGGGTTGATACTACTGATTCTATAGGCTGATTGGACATTAATCCTGCAATAGGAAGTGGCAAGCCTGCCTTAATATGTCCATTTTCAGCAACAGCTAAACCCCCACCAATAGAGGAGATGTATTGAACAGCTGACAGCATATCACTATCATTCATACCTGCAACAACAACATTGTGAGAATCATGCGCCACGCTGCTTGCTATGGCTCCTCTCTCAAGGCCTAAGCCTTGAACGAAACCTAACCCTACATTCCCTGTCCTATGGTGGCGTTCAACTACTGCTATCTTTGCTAGGTCTCTTTTTTCATCTGCAACTACTCCTAGTTTTTCATCGATTTTCGGAGAAATAATCCGCTTCTGCGTAATGATTTGGCCTGGTATGACGCCGATAACATTCAATCCAGATGATGTCGCTGTTGCAGCATTGTGATTTGCAGGAATCATAAACATACTTGGTTCGTTAAGCGATCGAATGTGCATTGTATTTTGCAGAAAAGAAGATTTCAAAGAGTGATTATTACTATTATCGTCAAAAACCCTATTTCGTTGCCTTATTGTATTTTTGATGCCTGCCTTATCTATTTTATTCCCCCCAAGAAATACTTCAGAAACGCAGAATGACTCTAGGTCATCTAGTAGAATAAAATCTGCTTTGAACCCAGGTGCTATTGCGCCTATATTTTCTAAACCGAAATATCTAGCGGTATTGATAGATACCATTTGAATCGCTCTCAGTGGAGGTATCCCAAAGGAAATCGCTGTACGAACCAGGTAATCTAAGTGTCCGTTTTCCTTTAGGTCAATTGGGTCACGGTCGTCGGAAACAAGGCTTATGTGAGAGCTGTTGAAATCATTAATAATAGGAATTAAATCTTGTAGATTCTTTTCATGAGTTCCTTGTCTTATCATAATATGCATGCCCTTACGCAGCTTTTCGATGGCTTCCTCCATGCTGGTGCATTCATGGTCACTTCCCAGTCCAGCTACGATATATGCATTTAACGATTTTCCAAACAGAAGCGGAGCATGACCATCTTTTGGTCTTGAACCCGCTGCTACCAATTTAGATAAGGTCTCTTTATCTTTGTGTATGACTCCTGGATAATTCATCATTTCCGCTAATCCAAGGCCGAGTCTTGGATAGTGGTTCAAGTATTTCTCTATGTCTTTATCAAGAATAGTCGCCCCAGAGGTTTCCATGTGGGTAGCTGGTACGCAGGATGGCACCATAAAGTAAATTTTGACAGGCAAACGTAGACTCGACTGAATGAGATAATCAATACCACCTATTCCAAGAACATTAGCTATTTCGTGCGGGTCGCAAATTACAGCCGACGTGCCATGTAATGCCACAGCGTTGCAAAATTCTTGCGGAGAGAGAAAAGTAGACTCGATATGAATATGACCATCAATAAGTCCAGGACACATGTACCTTCCATGAGCATCGTACAAATTCTTTGCATTATATGCCTCCTCTTCCTCGCAACCAAACCCTACAAATATCCCATCGGCGATGGCTACATCGGCTTGATGAATATCTCCTGATAGAACATTTACTATTTGAGCATTTTTCACCACTAAGTCAGCTGTTTCCTTACCTGTAGCTAAATCAATCTTCCTTTCTAGATCCCTAACAGTATTGTTATTGTATATATATCTCAATTAAATCAATGCGTTAAATAAAACTTCCAGTGGGTGGAAAAAGGAAGCGTTTGGAATGCAATACTGACAATAGAAATCGAGACACCGGTTGTGACTATTCTAAATTGTTTCAACATCTGGATAGTATTTCATTCCCAGGGGAACACAACCCATTTGTTATGATTAAGTATCTTTCCGATATATGCTTCAGTTAAGTTGACTTGATACCTGCTCATAAGAAAAGCAAAATCACAGTCAAAATTTTTTAGCGTATCGTGAAGCTTTGAATAAATATCTCCGGTATCATATATCTCATCGATTACAAGATATTTTTTGCTTTTGAAAAGTGTCGGCATCTCCTCCTTGTAAAGTTTTTTGTGTCTGACTGGTATCAATTGTATGTAGTCATTGTTTAATTCGCGTGCCATCAGTCGGGCCGGTATGACCCCTCCGTTTGTTATACCGAGAATAACATCATAGCTCTTATTTGACGTTCGTATCTTTTCTGCAACTATCTTGACTAAATTTTCTACTTCATCCCAATTACAATATTCCCTTGGGGGGTCTTCTTTGCCTATTTTAATCCCGAGCTCCATTTTTTTAGTACAATCTCAATAATAATAACCTAGATTATGCCTAAATCTGACCCTCTAGGTGATATCATTTTTGAAGTCCCCTTAAAGAATTCTTGATGCTTTATGCTGTATAGTTGTATGATAAAGGCTATGGCGTTATCATAATCAGCACACATTGCGGTTTGACATAATGAGCTCGGAAAAGCATTATGGTGGGATCTAATTGTGATTCTAGATCTCCATTAAGCTCATTTTGCATATATCCGGAGGCTAGGTTGTATTTTTTGTTATCCTGTATATATTGCCGTCTTCATATGTTAATATATAAAGAAACCCGTCAGGGCCTGTTTCGATATCAGTTATCCGTCCAAAACCTTCTCCAAGGATCAATGAAGATAGCTCGCTATTCTCGCCTTCTTTCACTGGGTCAGCCACGAGGTCTAGCAATCTGGGGTCATTTAAGATCAATCCTGTCCTATCTTTATTCACTTCAAAAAAGTATAGATTGCCATTATTTATGTCACCTACAAAAATATCATCCTTATATTTATCTCCAAGCTCAGATGAATTAAGAAACTCAATATCTGTTACTCCCACTGGAGCATACCAGCTAAAAATTGGATCCTCATATTTAGCACCATTAAGAATCATAAGATCATTTTCAACTGTCATGTTTGTTCTTCCAATAGGTCCCATGACCTTGTGCCATCCGCTATTAAATCCTGGCTTGGCGATGTTTATCTCGTCATATGCGTTGTCTCCATTTTCTGTTATCCATAATCTGCTCGTAACAGGTTCAAAGTCCATTCCAAAGCTGTTCCGTATGCCATAAGCAAAATATCGCCTGAGATTTTCCATACCCTCACTGTAGTTGTAAAAAGGATTGTCTTTCGCTGGGAGCCCAGTATCCTTATCCACGCGAAAGATAACGGACTTGTCATTAGGCGGCCCACCCTGGAGCTGATTGTCTAACATTCCTCCTCCAGAGTTAACATCTCCTATTACTGCGTACAAGAAACCATCAACTGGTCCAATAGATATCTTGCCGCCATTATGAAAAGGTCCCGGATCGCCAGGCAAATCTAAAATCAGCGTCTGGTTTTCAAGAGTCATTTTATTTTCATCAAAAAAATATTTGTAGACACGATTCCTTGTCTTATCTTCATGTTTTTCGGTCAGATAAAGAAATACCGACGTATCATTGATTTCTTTCCATGTTGCTATCCCAAGCAGACCTTGCTCTGCACCTTGGGCCACTTCAATTTCAATGGCTGGCTCATTCAGAATCTTACCACTTGACACGATCCTGACCTGGCCGCTATTCTTTTCAAGAACTAGCATGGATCCATTGCCAAGGAAGCTCATACTTGTGGGCGAGTCAAGCCCTTCTGCAACGAGCTCGATAGCAAGGGCATCGTCGTGCAAGACTGGTCGACTATTTGGACCAGCCATAACTGTGATTGGATCAGTCGATGTTACAATCAGCGTTAGGGCTGCGCCTGCCACGACAGCGACGGCCACTATTACAATATACAATATGAATTTGTTTTTCAATTTTCAACAGCGCGTATGTGTGTTTTTTGTTCTTAATATAGTAAAGGAACGTATGTTATTAATATCTGATTTGCCTATATATCTAACATTAGGAAAGTTACTTGCACAGCGTGCCTGAAAGGATGAGCACAATACCTCATCAATTTACGTTGTAGATCACAGGCACCGATTCATATCTCCATCTAGTTGAGTCCAACGGCCCTCAAGTCGTGTTCTATTCCTTTGACACATTCAAAATTTGTTATCTCATCAACCGTTATCCACCTGAATTCTGAATGCTCCTTTGCATCAATTTTGACCTTGTCTGATTTTACTGAGATAAGAAACGGAATAATGATCCATCTTGCCCATTCATCTATTATCTCAAATACTTTTCCGCACTTGGTGATTGTAGCTTCTAAAGATGTTTCTTCCTTTACTTCTCTGAGAACAGCTTCCTCTGCTGATTCACCTTCTTTCATGAATCCGGAAGGCGTTTGCCATTTGTTTGGCGAGGTTCTTCTTTTGGCATTACGCTTTAGCAATAGTATTCGGTCATCATATAGTTTGACGATACCTATGACCGTCACATAGGTCGGCATTTTTGACTCTTTAGTAAAGTTAGCCAGGATCCTTTAATTTACTCTTAGTTGTGTGTTGGTTTCGTTATCTTTACCTCATTTAGGTTATGAGGCCCATAGTGATGGAATTACCTCATGGTGAACTTTTTGATAAGGAGTCAAATGCACTACAGTTTGAAACAATTTTCTATTTATCGGATCTAGGCAGCAAAATTCTCACGGAGGTATCTGATCAACTTCTTAGCGTCTTTCTCACTTACCTGTAAATTGTCTGCAAAAACCTGTTTCTTTCCTTTTGTTATATCGATCCTCACTGTGTTTCCAGAGACGGACAAATTTAGTTCAGGACCCTTCATCATTAAACTTTTAATTCCATCGCCGTGTAGGGAACTTCCCTCCAACTTTGGATTGATAAACTCGGTTGTGATACGATTTATGCTATCTTCTATTGTAAGGGCCACTTTGCTATCTTGAATTTTTTCGATCGAAAATATGTGTTGGTCCAGCGCATCAACTTCTATTCTAGCTCCTGTAGGCCCCTCTTCCACCTCTACTTCAATCTGTGGGCTCCAAGTCATTCCCTCTTTTGCAACCCTGATTGCGAACTTGCCCTCTCTACCTGAAACTTGCAAATGCCCATCTATAGCTTTTTGAAGCTCTTCTGGAGACAATGGTCCTACTGGACCTCTGTGCCACTGGTTCTTCGCATCCTCTCTATCTTTCTCCCCGCTATAATGAACAATATAGCATAGCTTGGCATTCCATCTTCTCACGATATTATATGCTTCAGATACTGAAATCATTCCCGTAGATGGATGTTCGTTATAACTCTCTGTACCAAGAACGAGAAGATCTGGATTCCAAAGTATACTTTCATCGTCTGTTTGCAACTTAAGAAAATCCCATCCTGCTACTATTTTTCTTACTCCTGCCTTAATGACATAGATTACAGAACCTGGTAATCCTTGCTGATCTCCTGAATTATCTGCTGCTACTGGAATGATCGAAAATGGGCCTAATTCAAACGGCGTTCCGGGATTAATAGGCGAAAATAATGACGAAGGTGATGAAGCTAATGACGGTAGCTCCTGTGCGATCTGCTGACTGCATTCACGTGTGCAATATATTCTAGAATTCTCTCCTATTAGACGAGGAAGGTCATGTATGTGGTGTCGTCTAGCGTGGGTAATCAAGATAGCATCTGGCGAATGTTTGTTGGAGACCGCACCTCTTTTGATACTTTCTTCTACCCCCTTCCCCGAGTCAACTAGAAGGTGGAAGCCTTGATAGAGGACCGATAGCGACGTGTTTGCTGCTGCATCGTCGACATGTGAAGTCACGCCATTTATCCTCACGCTGAGATCTTCCGAAGCCATTGTAAAAATAATTAATAGAGGCTTCTAGATAAAAATATGACTATTGATAATCTTTGTATTTAGAAATATTTTGGTATTGCTAGGGCGTACCTTTCAATGTTTAGCGTACTCTAAAGCTACATAAGAAAATGACAAATGACGACTTTGCCCTGTTCTATCCCATTCATTGAAGACCCTTATTGTTCTAATTAAAGGCATATGCTCTCTCTCTTGCTTACCCAAAATAGAGGAGGATGTTACAGGGTTTAACAGAGGGACAAAGGAGACGGATCATTTTTGAAATGAAGATATTATCCGACTATGATAAATGACAGAACCTGATGAGGAGAGACAATAGCCTAGTGGCAAATTGGAGTTTGATAAAAGTAATTTGAAATTCTTTTTATAACTCCTTGATAGCAATTGTTCCAAAGCACACTCTGGAACTAACATCGTGATTTTGGAGGCCTAAATATCCCTCCAACTGACGGCTGCCTGTAAATTCTGTTATTCTTGTATCATTTAAAACGACAGTATAGTTCTGGTCGATAGCTTCAATTTCAAAAGTATTCCATTCACCCGGTTCATTTGATGTGAATGCTGAAGGTGGAGCAAAATTGTATACTGCTCCTGTTCTATGTGTTGCATTCCCATCCGGTGGCTCGTCGTCGTAGATCTGGATCTCATAACCGGTATTAACTGCAATCCACGGGTTATCATCCGGATCGGAAAAGCGAACAAAGACACCCGAGTTGTCTCTTTTTGTAGATGTTTTCCAATGCACTCTCAAAATAAAGTCGCGAAACTTTTTCTTTGTATACCATAAAAGCCCCATCCCGCCACTCGATATTATCATATTGTCAATCAGGTCAAACCTGCCTGGTCCGCACATCTTCCAATCATGCAAGCAGGTGCCGTCGAAGATTGTTTTAAAATTCGGATCATTTCCATTATTAATATTATTATCATTGTCAAAGGGACTTTCTTCCATCTCTTGTCTATTATCGGTATATGCCTCCCTTTCCTTATGAGCATTTAATACCGTGAGGCAGAAATGGACTGGCAGAAGAAACTATAAACTAGAAAATGCTGATTAATCAAGCCATAGAATCGTAGGATAAATTGGAGTCGAAAGACGCTAAAGTTCACAGATGCAATTTTGATCAATGAAATTACGGCTAGTAACGTAATGACGCTTCGATCCACTGCAGGTCATATTAAACTGTTCGTTGATTCAACTATTGACGAAAAATTATGGCCTCAATGCCAGAATGGCTTAATCGGAGTGCCTAAACTGTAGCAGATTGAATGCGCCATGATAAATTGTCTACAACTGGTATTAAAAGTGTAGAATCCTCATTGCTCACTAATCGTATATATTGAAAAGTAACATCGTCCCTGCAGATCTAGTCACGAGTGCTAGCCGGCATCTCAAAGCGAATTTTCACCAGCTTTCACTTTGATAGTGCATAGAGTAATTGAGGAGAGAACATAGCCAAAGGCTAAAACGTTATCAGGTCATTAAAATGTCGGGTGGACTCTGGCTCTGACTATGACACGGGTAGTTCATTGCAAAAATGAACCTTTTGATGTATACATTGGAAGACCTTCAAAGTGGGGTAATCCTTTCACAATAGGGAAGGATGGGTCGCGGGAAGATGTAATTGAAAAGTATAGGCATTGGATACTTGTAAATCCGACTTTAATGGCTCATCTGCGATCTGAATTAAAAGGCAAGACCCTAGGTTGCTGGTGTAAACCAAACGCTTGTCATGGCGATGTATTAGCAGAACTGGCAGATAAAACTAGGTGAATTTCCTAGGCCTCCATCTTACAACAAGTTTTTTTGCTTCGCTTTTTCGATATTTTCGACGAACCGTTGTGCTAATACGAGATTTATCAAACGACCTCTGGACGGACCTCGAAGGCTTTCTTAACTTCCATTAAATTAGTTTCCTCGCCTTGTGAGGCAGCATAGTTAGCGAATTACTACTAAAAAATTTTTTCTAAGAATCTCGCGAATTTCATCCGTATACGTGCAATCGGAATATGTGAACCTTATCATTTCAGAAATAATTCGTGGATTGAGCACCATTTGCAATCTTCGCCTGGTTCTTATGACTTCATAACAGGATGATCTGTTTCTTTGAAATGTTTCGTTACGTGTTTGTTAGCGATGAGTCGCAGCATCCTACACGACAGCATGCCAAACAAAACCGTAAATGTTTCCAACTAGAGCCTATTTTTTTGACACACTTCACATACTTTTGTATTGCCAAGAATCATTGGATTATCAGATGTGCATGAGGACACGTAGCATCTGTTTTTTTATCATGTTTAATCATATAATTGATCGTTGATCTAGTTAAACACACTTTGGAAAAAAAGATAAAAATCCGTCTTCCGCGTTTAGATAAGTTGAGAGAAGAGCAGAGCAGGACATCTCATATATAAAATAGGTGGAAGCAGAAAAAAAGAAATAATTGGATGAAGTGTGCATACTGTCAAAGGGAAATTCAACTACATGGATTTTTCACCAAGCGAGGCTATAAAAAAAGAATTGCTTAGCTGGAATGGAGTCACAATACACGAACATAATTTTGTAAGTATGATTTTTTATGTGGATGGAATAGAAATGGGACACATACACGGCGATTCGATAGCCGACCTACAATTCCCTGTAAGGGTGAGTAGGAAACTTGTAAGGGAAGGACATGTAATGCCGCATCACATTATTCCAAAATCTGGTTGGGTGAGTTACGAGATTCAAAATGCCAAAGATGTCCAAGCAGTAATTGATCTTTTTCGCTTACAGTATAATCGGCTTGTACAATCTTGATAACTCAATTTACTTCATGACCTTATCTATGGTATTCCTAGGTATATAATGTGATGAACCTTAAATCATATTAACGCAGAAATGCATTCTCGGTGACTCGTTCAAGCTTTAGGCCAGCCTCACATGATGCCCATGAAGGTGCATTCAGAGCAATCATTTTCTAAGGTATATATTATACCTCTCTCTGCTGCATTATTTTAAAGTCAGTTATCGCTAACTAAATCGGTAAAGCCTAGTTACTAAGTAAGTTATTGCTACTATAATTAAATACTTTTTCTTTCATATACAACTGTGACGAGTAAAAAATCAAATACTGCTTCCTTGTCCAACCTAGTAGTTGCGGATCCAGACACCGGCGAATTAATACGCAAAGATACTGGTGAAGTTATTTCCGATAGTCTGCTATCGGAAGAAAAAGAATGGCGCTCATTTGACAGCGAGGACTCAGACATCAAGGCAAGAGTAGGCGCTCCTACATCACTTGCATTTCATGATAAGGGATTATCTACAAAAATCGGGAATGAAGCAACTGATGCATCGGGGAACGTGATCAATTCTGCGACTCAAATGAGAATGGGGAGACTTCGTATGTGGAATAGTAGAAGTCAAAGTCACTCCCCGACTGAGAGAAACTTGCAACAAGCCTTTTCGATGTTATCTAGGATAAAAGATAGATTGGGTCTGCCACACCACGTAACTGAAAAGGCCGCATATACGTATAGAAAAGCACAGGAAAGAGGACTTATTCGAGGAGACACCATAGGATCGGTGCTAGCTGCTTCGATATATGTTGCTATACGACAGTCCGGAGTGCCAAGGACGCTTGATGACATATCTGAGATCAGTGATATAAAGCCTGGAGAAGTTGCTAGATCTTATAGACGTATCATCTCAGAGCTTGACATCAAAGTCCCACTAATAGATCCACGTAAGTACATTGTCAAAATAGCGAACAATCTTGACTTTGATGAAAAGATTAGGCGTAAAGCACTTGAAGTTATGGAACAAGCTCAGAAAAAGAATCTCGCTGTTGGCAAGGATCCAATAAGCATTGCTGCTTCTATACTTTATATTGTAAATCTTTCAGAAAGAAAGCCTAGAACCCAGGCTGAAATTGCAAAGGCTGCAGGGATAACCGAAGTAACAGTGAGAAATAGATCAAAAGAACTTAGGAATAGGCTTGATGTAAGTCAGGTGCTTTCTCTTCAATAGAATCAAAGTTCCAATTCACAGGCTGCAATAAAGCAGGAGTAAAATTGCAGCAAGAACTCAACTGACTAGCAATCACCAGATGCCTTTGCTTTAACTAAAGTTGCCAAAGTAGCATCGTCCTGAAGAATGATCAAACTATCTATATAAAACTGATTTATCAATATTCGGTATGGTAGAGACACCAAATTTCCAAAGAGTAGCAAACAAACGCGATCTCAAAGAAGGAGGTCTTCTAGGAGTTCAAATAAATGGCAACAGGGTTGTACTGACTATGGTCGAAGGCAAAATCTATGCTATGAATGCTGTCTGCTCACATAAAGGTGCTCCTTTAGAGGAGGGCACGCTCATGGGATATGACCTAAAATGTCCTTGGCACTTTGCCCTTTTTGACGTACGTAACGGAAAAGTATCGGCGAAAACAGTGTGGGCAAAAGATATGGAATCTTATCCCGTACAGGTCGACGAGGCCACTGGAGATGTTCTAGTAAGCACCACGGCTGGTCACGGTGGCTCAGAAGATCTGCAAAAATGAGTAGCTCAATATAGACTGAGAATAGCCGTACTATATTTTTTGTCATAAAATTTTAGGGTATGGATTCTTGGATTCTTATCAAGTGGAAAATATGCTAAAGCTCTGTTAGTGTATTTGCGTAAAGTTGCTGTAAAATCTATCTTTTTGTTTTGTGTTTGTAATCTCTAAAATCATATACTGAAATCTCCCCTGCACAAAATCTATTGCTATTCAAATACTGAAAACTAGTCGTTACCGTATAAAGTTCAGATGGAAATAGAAACACCTTGACAGGGGTGACTTCCTGAACTGCACAAATATGCATAAGGAATTGGAGGGGGTATGTAGGTGCGCAATTGTGTATCGGACACCTTGGCAGACTGATATTGCAATAAGCTGCGACGTGAAAGAGTCCCATTTAGGAATTGGAATGTTTAGTAGTGTTGAGTGTAATACAAGAGTTCCTTCTTTGATACACATACCGTCCTCTGTGCTCTTTAGTGGTTAAATATTCCAGCATACGCTTGCTTAATAGTAAGTATTCCTAAAAAACAAATTCTTCTCGACCAGAATATCAATATCTTTATGTATGTGATTGCCATAAATCCCACAAGTTTGAAACCTCTTGATTCATCTTATGGGTTTACCAGGACCAATAAACATAGGATACTTTTAGTAGATGATGAGTTTGACATAGTTGAAATTCTGAAGCGAGGGTTAGAGGCAAAAGGTTTGCAGGTAGATGCTTACACCTATCCACAAAAAGCTCTTGACTCTTTCAAGCCTAACACTTATGATCTTGCAATCCTTGATATTCGAATGCCCGTGTTAAGTGGGTTTGCACTTTATAGAGAAATCAAAAAAATTGATCCTTTGATTACCGTGTATTTTCTTTCTGCTTTTGAGATATATCCTGCTGAGTTTAGAATGGTCTTTCCATCTATGGAAAGCGTTAAAACGGTCATCAAAAAACCTGTAGCCATTGATGATCTATTGCGACAAATAACTCCCTCCTTGAATGGTTCTGCACGGATTCGAGTCGTTCCTGGAGATCATATCCTGGCCGTCTTTGATACACATCAGGAGTTAGTTGAACAGGCTTTGGAATTTCTGAAGATTGGTTTATTAGATAAACAAGAGGATGTGATGCTAATAACCGACGCAATGCCATTGGACTGGATTCGAGGCAAGATAAACAAAGAATGGAATGTCGAACTAGCAAACTTGGAAAGAAGCGGTAGAGTGACGCTTTCGACATTTTATGATTGGTATATGCCAGATGGTCACTTTAGGTCTCAAAAGAACATCAAGAAGCTTACAAAGAAAATTGAACAATCTCTCGCAGAGGGAAGAAAAGGTCTTAGGTCTGTTGGAGATATGACCCCTTTCTTTTCTTTGAATATGATGCAGGAAGGCATGGATTTTGAAAGATTATGGCAGAAAAAATTTAATTTACCATTAATAGGGATGTGTGCTTACACTACACAACATATTGAACACCTTGAAGCCTCAGCCATTGATATGTTACTTGACCATCACAGCAGGGTGATAGGTTTGCAATGATAGAGAACGAAAATAGAGCTACAACTTTTTCCAAAGTGCCTAGTAAGAATTCCAAATATTTAGAGAAGGAAGGCAAGAACACATTACAGATAATTCGGGATATCCGACGGTCAGAATTCAAAGAACATAATATGTTGCTATATCCAGATCTTCAGAGCTATAGGGAAATTTATTCAGAATGCACAAAACAGGCCTTGGAAAACGACGAAGTTGTGTTTCTTGCAACGACATATGACTCATTTAAAAATGTAGATAATATGCTGAGAAGCAAAGGCATCTCCGTAGATGAGGAAAGGAAAGAGGGCAATCTGGTTATCGTCGATGCCGTCAGAGCATATCAGATAGACACCTATGGTGCCATGAATCTTGCTAAAAGCTTAATCACGCGAGGAGCTAGCGAGAAAAAGACTGGCGTATTCAACATTTCAGATATGGGTTCATTCTTCTTAACGGAACGTACTGAAGACCTAGTACAATATGAGCAAAGCTTGCCAAAAAAGATGGATTTAGAATTCGTAGCGATATGTGCGTACCATAAAGACAATTTTGGTATGCTAACTGACCAGCAACAGCAAGCTCTGCTCTCCTTTCACAATACCATTCTGAATGTTAAGAATTGAATTCGGTATAATGCTCCAGAGCAAAAAAGGTTTTACTCTCATTATACATTTTATCAAGATGCCAAATGTTTTTTTCAGTGTATCTATGCCAGCAATTTGCTGTCGTATCCGTGTTACTGCAGAGCAAATATATTTTCTATCTAAAAATTCATAAACACCCTTGCAACCAGTATGCTTGACAGGGTTTTTACTATAAATTAGATAGCATATCCCAAATTGTTTCAAAGTGCTTATGTCGAAATTTTGTAATCGGTCATCTCGATTTAATTGAGCCTATTTCGCCGCATGTTTAGATAAGCCTATCCTAAATTTGGATTGAAGCACCAATTAACGACCAATTTATTCTCTATATTCCTTATTGTCGTCGTTTCCAATACTCGAACTTATCTTGTAATTTCTCAATTCCTCATATAATCTTGAGTACGTGTTTGTAACATGGTCCCAACTAGGGAGGGTAACGAAGTAAGATAGTGCTTCTTGTTCTTGAAAGCGACGCTCTTCTGGATGCTTAATAAGCCGAATTACTTTTCGAGCAAAATCTGCTACTTCATCTGCAACGGCGACGGCTTTATGCATTGATAAATCTAACCCCTGTGCTCCAATTGAGGTACTGACTATTGCTTTACCCAGGCCTAATGCCTCCAATATCTTTACTTTCACTCCTCCTCCTATCCGTAGAGGACAAACGACGACATCCGCATTTTTATAGAAGGGAATTAGAGAAGGTACGCGGCCTGTAAC
>DATAAU010000179.1:0-2916 GCA_036259955.1 Nitrososphaera sp.
TGTTCAGGGCGATAATGAATTCTTGACCTACTGCGCCTGTGGCTCCAATGACAGCTACTTTGAGCATATATGGGAGCAGCTGGTCCACTGTAACTAATAATCGTTATTGATACCCTTCGTTTATCTAGTGTGTTGTATTTGCTTTCTTGATTTATGCTCTACTGTGCCTTCCTGCTCTCCTTAAATGGGGGTTCCTGCAGTGCCATTCCCATTGGTCGCTTAGGAACCTCGAGTTGATCTAGTAACCTGGTGGCTATAGTATAGTATGTTCCCTACTTTTGTTAACGTATACCAGAGCAGCCTTCTCTATCAATACTCTTTTATTCCTCACTGCGTGCCTTCTTCCTTTCCTAAAGCCTTTCCTGGTCCTTCCACTCTTTTTGTTGGGCTGTCTGAGCTTGTCTTTGCAACCTCATCCTCGAGTTTAGTAGCAGCTCCTGGTCCAAGTTCTCCCTCCTTCCTATCTCCTTCGCCCCCGCTGCCCATTCCAATTGTTTCCTTTAATTTATCCTTAGTGCCCATTACTTTATCCTTGATTTTTTCTCCTGTCGAACCATCGCTCATAGGATACATTTAGCTAACAAAATATATCAATATGCACTAAATAGGGATTGAATACCAAAAAATTGTAGTCAGAGATACAGGGGTAAATAAGAAATGCAGGTTTATTGACCTAGAAGAAGATGTTGAGCTGAAAGTATTGCTGTTGTTACCAAAAAATATATCTATCGGGGTTACCCAAGAAAGCTCTCACTATTTACTTGCTATGTCAACTTTTTATTGCAACTCCGGTGATCTGACAATTCTCAAAATGTAACCTGACAAAATACTAATTAGTTTTTAAAGGATAATTTTGGGTTTTTGGCTATATCAGATCAACTAAGAGCAGCTTACTATGCTCTCATTTTTTTATGAGTATTATGTTGTTGTTATGGCTGACAGGTGAAATTTATGCGCGCTTTTGGCTAATTGATTCAAGTGAGAATGTTGTGCTTTGTTCGAGGTTATCATTCTTAATGGTTGAAACATCAAATTTTTTGCTTGCAGCGGAATCCTCTACATCTCTACTTCCGTGTCAAGTTTTTTCTTCATCATGACTTCTTCCTTAACATATGGTTCATTTATTACCTCCATTTCCTCATTACTTAGCTGAACTTTCATATCCGTTTTGGAGTCAACTGGTCTTTCTGCCATTATTGATGAAGATTCACTTGCCTGTCTCCTTTCGACTATAAGCTCCCTCTTGTGCAACAGGTGGATTGATTGTCATGGTGTTAACCGCTGATTCTTTGTTGCTGCGTCAGATGTAGATTCACACTTTGTCACATTTAGCGGATCTTCTATGAGAGGTATATTCTTGTTTCAATATCGGATAGAGTATGTTGCGTCTTATACTTGGAATATTCGTTGTAGTCTAATGGTGAGTTGCGCTTCCATATTTGCAGTTAATCTTGAGAAGTATTGAACCATAGCGTGCTGCCATCAAATCCCCTTACCAAGTATTTCGGAATGAAAAATTCTCTTTGCTTCTTACTCCCTTTTGTGTTAGGACAAAGTGTTGTCCTACCTCATGCACTTCCCCAAAATCAGAGTCATCCGTTACACCTCGTGCTCCTTTTTTAGTGACATCATCCCATGTAACTGATTCAACTCATGATGCATACATCAAGGCAGCAGTTCATAATATTTAATATCCTGCATTTTTTCTTTCTTTCTCGTTTCGTTAATTGTCATCACTCGTCTGCTAAACTAGATTATCAATCTTATACCTGTGGTGGATATGTGTACAGAGATAAACACCGTTAGACTTTCTTAGGTAATATGATTCAACGCGCATATTCTATTCTCAAAATTATTCGCTTGTATTCTTCTAAGTGATAATAGACTTCAAATTATGTTGCATATGATGATAAGGTGTGCGCGCTTCTTATCTCTGTGGCTCAAAATAGTGGATCAACTATCCATCTCTTTTAAATAACTTGAAGCATATGTATTGCATATGAAGAAGAGTTGTGATAATTGCTCGGTAGAACTTTCAAAATTCTCATTTTTTAATCCAAATAAGAGAATCTATCGCTATAATAATGCCTTACTTTGCGTTAACTGCTATAGAAAAATAAGTTCTCGTGAGCAGTTAAAAGAGGAAGCTTGAGTAGCGTTCCATTTCCTATATTGACTTCATTCTGATATAGAGAATTAATACTATCGTCAGAGGAGAGGACGCGCTTATTACAATATATTTTCGTCAGTATCTTATGTGTGGAGGATCATTGCGACAAAGGTTGGAATGATTAAATCATATACAGTGCATAAAAATTTGGGTATATGACGTCTCCAATTGAAGAAAAAATTGATGATTGGCAGAAAATCGTAAATAAACCTGTATTTAGCAAAGACGGCAAAGACATTGGAGTTGTTGAGTCAATTCAAGCAGAAAAAATTATTGCCAAATATGGTCCTTTAACCCAAGACAAGTATCTCATTCCAAAGTCCTCTATCGTGGATTTTGATGAAATGGGCGTTGTTCGTTTGAAAGAAGATGGCGACTTTGTTGAGCATCATTACAAATTTGCCTGAACCAAACAATAAGGATGATATTATTATCTCCTGGCTTAGATTACGTATATATTAGAAACAATTTGGTGCAACTGTTAAAAGACATACGGCTTTAAAGAAAATCATGAGCCATGATAGTCGTCTTGCAGATACCACGAAGCCAGGAGCAACTCCTTCGACCCTTTCTGCCGCCGCTAATAAGATAAAACAGGATTATCAAAACTTCCTTAAGGAAGCCCAGGTGCTCATGCCTAAAGCAGATCAGAGCCTTCTTCTTGATATGTTATATTATCAAACCCGGTATCCTGATTGGGAAGGTAGCGTAGGGATTTCGATAGTGTATCCTGCAGATTTGGATAT
>DATAAU010000180.1:0-3562 GCA_036259955.1 Nitrososphaera sp.
ACCGGGTGGGATTTGAACCCACGACCTCAGCAATGCCAATGCCGTATCCTACCGGACTAGACGACCGGCCCAGCAACAATTCAAGGTTTTGGAACGATATTAAAATGATACGTTTAGGACGTTTAAACGGAATATAAGTAATAACTATAGGAGTCAGTCTGATCGCAGAATATATCAGTAGCATTCGACCTTAGCGGTCGATTACACAGTGATAGGAAAACTAAGACATCATGGTAACGCACGATTTCTAATCTTGCAGCTTCATTTGTCAATTTTTTTCTACAATGCAAAGAAGAAAGATAAAATATTATTCTGAGCTCTAAAGTGCAGAATTATCTTTCTTTATCATATACCTCTCAATCGCATCTCTTAATGCCTTTGTAACCGTTGGAAGGATTCTTGGATCATTTACCTTGGGTATGATGTAATCTTCCCTTAGATGAGTATCATCTACAATTCCTGCAATAGCATCTGCGACAGATACAAGCATATCTTGATTGAGCGTTTTCGCCCTTATGTCAAGCAAAACTCTGAGAACAGATGGAAAAACGACAGCATTATTGATTTGATTTGGAAAATCAGATCTGCCTGTGGCGATAATTCTCGCTCCTCCTTGCAATGCATCTGAAGGAAGTATCTCAGGGTCAGGATTGCTCAGTGCAAATACTATTGCATCGCAATTCATTGATTCTATCATTTGAGGATTTACTATACTGCCTTTTCCAGATACTCCAATAAATACATCGGCTCCTTCAATTACGTGTGCCAGGTTCCCAGTCAGTTTCCTTGGATTAGTTTTTTCGCTGATTTCTAGTTTATAACGGTTCTTGATATCAGCATCATTGCTATTATTACTCGCCCTGTCAATCGACAAAGCTCCTTTGCTATCTGTTACAACAATATCTTGGCACCCCGCCTCACGTAAGATCTTAACTATACCATATCCTGCTGAGCCTGCTCCTGCTATCACCAACTTTATTGCACCTAGTTTCTTACCCACTATCCTTAGCGCATTCATCAGTGCTGCAAGGGTAATCACAGCAGTTCCATGTTGGTCATCATGAAAAACAGGGATGGACAGGACCCCCTGCAATCCCTCCACTATTTCTAATACCTTAGGTGACTCGATATCCTCTATGTTAATAGCTCCAAACATTGGCTCAATTTCTTTAACAAACCGAATTATTTCATCTTTATCTTGGGTAGAAATGCAGAGTGGAAAAGCATTAATGCCACCTAAGATTTTGAATAAAACTGCCTTTCCTTCCATAACAGGAATTGCTGCCTCCGGTCCTACATCTCCCAAACCAAGTACTCTGGTTCCATCACAGACTATGGCTACATTATTCCATTTTGATGTGTAGTCGTATACCAATTCTTTATTCTTACTTATTTCTTTTGAGGCATATGCTACACCAGGAGTATAAATTAACCCAAGAGTTCCCTTTTCCTCTTCAAAGAGATTTTCTATGGAAATTCTGCTTTGAATCTCGATCTTACCTTTCAACATTCTGTGAAGGTTTAGGGCCTCATCTTTAAAATTCAAAGCAATAGCTTTATGGCCATAATCTATCTATGAGTTTCTATATCTTTGTTTTAACAGAGAATGCTATAGTATGAGGCACACAATTTAAATTAGCAAAATTTTTCCAGGTAGGCGAAGGAATTTACTGATACAGGTATATACGCCCTGCTTGCATTCTTTTATACTCATTAAGACTTCCATTATAAGAGAATGGATATGCCCCCCCATGAGCAGCCAAATCGTCTAAAAGAATTTTGTAAAGACATTCTTGCAAAAGATCTCTCCATTAGGTTTGCAGGAGTGGCAAATCAGATGGGAAATCTAATTGAGGCAGAGTATAGAGAAGATCTAAAGCCTTTGATGGATATACAAGAAACAGAACATTATACCATGCAAACTGTGTTTCGAGCATCAACACGAGAAACTTTTGAGAACAAGATAGGCAAGCAACGGTATGCTATAGCTGTTTATGAAAAGTTAATTCGTGCAACAATCCCAATTATTACAATAGGCTCCCAAGACGACAAAAACAACAAGCAAGAAAAACAACAACAACACAAAAAAGAACAGAATTCTAAATTATTTTACTTATTGGTATCCTTTGATTTGGATTCAGATGTGATATCTATTTTGGAAGATAAGGTATTACCATTAATTGAGCAGTTTCGGAAAGGTTCATTGGTTGCATAGATATAGAATAGCACTTTTTGAAATCCTAACGTAGTGTTTTATGCATGATGCTCCCAGATATGTAATTATTGCATTATTTTACGGCTACAAAGACAAGACGATAACATATCCAGGGTAGGAGCATCTCTTGTTCTTGTGACGTATACGTGTTGAAGGAGTATATACCGCTGTAACAGCAGAGATATGTCTAACATGCAATGTTACTCCACATTACTAACAAACATACTCGAAAAGATTGTAATATAGATTTATAGCCATAATATATCGAATAACTGATACATCCAGCATGGTAGAATCAGGCGGCAAACGGATAGTTCTGACTGCAGACCGCAGTTTGATGACAAACTACAGGGGCAACTTCCTCTATGGCTTTATTGCGTGTGGTCCCTATGAGCTCTTACCAGAATTTGTATTTGACAAGATCTTTTGTCCAAGTGTTGAGACTGACCCCAGCACAGGAGAGGTCAAGGTTGCACAGTGTGGTCTGAGAAGGATAGAATCTGCGCTTTTGAAAGAATACAGGCGCGACGAGATCCTCCTCGCGCATCCTGAGATGCTCGACAAGTGTGTGGGTCCAGAGACAAAGGTTGTTGGCATCAATGTCATGGATCCACTAGGCATGGCACCGGTAACAACAACAATGTCTCCAGAAAAACTCTCATACGTCGCTATGAAGTTCAAAAAGATGTGTGCTTCCATTATCCAATTAAAGAAGAAGTATAATTTCAAAGTGGTCGTAGGAGGCAACGGTTCTTGGGAGCTTGCCAAGCCAGATAGAATGAAGATTCATGGCATTGATACAGTAGTGATCGGGGAGGCAGATGAATTGGCTCTTGATCTTTTCCATGACTTGGAGGCAGGTGATGCACCAGAACTCTTGCACACCTTTGTCCGCAATATTGAAAACATCCCTATGATGCAAGGGCCTACAGTCAATTCCCTCATCGAGGCTATGCGCGGTTGCGGAAGAGGGTGCGACTTTTGTGATGTCAACAAGCGCTCAAAGAAGGACTTCCCACTTGCGAGACTACAGAAAGAGGCAAAGATTAACCTCAATTATGGTTTTGACTCCATCTGGTTACAGTCTGACGAGATGCTGCTTTATGGTTGTGATAACAAAGACTTTATTCCAAACGCAGATGCCATCACAGAGCTATGGAGCGGCCTGAAATCTACAGGTGCACGCTTCGTTGGAACGACTCACATGACACTTTCAGCAGTTGCGTCTTCGCCCGATCTTATAAAGAGGATGTCAGAGATAAATGAGATGAATGTTTCCGGTGGTAGATGGCTTGCAACTAACCTGGGGGTCGAGACAGTTGCTCCAAGGATGGTAAAGAAGCATCT
>DATAAU010000181.1:0-10020 GCA_036259955.1 Nitrososphaera sp.
CACCAAGCTTCGGCGAGGTGTTCAGCCTGCCATTCCCAATAGCCCGATGCACTAGATCAAATTAGTCTATGCCATCACTCGTTGGTGGTTAGCCACAGACGTGAAGTGGCAACAGACACACCATCTTCTAGCAGCTCCGGAAATACGTAAAGAACATTTCGTATACAAGAAATGTCACACAAGCAAATCCTGTGATCCTATTCACGACGGTTTTCTATTATTTTTCTACTTTAATTAATAAAGTCGCTTCGCTAAA
Source organism: Nitrososphaera sp. (assembly GCA_036259955.1). GTDB lineage: Archaea > Thermoproteota > Nitrososphaeria > Nitrososphaerales > Nitrososphaeraceae > Nitrososphaera. The sequence goes on from DATAAU010000181.1 coordinate 257, forward strand.
GCGTAATAACGAACCATTAAATCTGGGCATATGAATGCTTCACTCTGAATGTAATGCCTAGCTTTTGCATATCACACAAAGAAGACGTGGATGGCATCTGCTCTGCCGCGCTTATCAAGGCAGCCTTTGATATATCTAAAGTGATACTCGTTGATTACGCCAATCTTATTTCGAGGTTGGAAAAGGTGGAGGCAATGTTTGACAAGATCGACCACTTGTTCATATGTGATCTAGGCTTATCAAGAAAGAATGAGCAGAAATTCACCGAACTGCTTCAGAAGGTAGTTTCTACAGGTGCAGAGGTTATCTATATCGATCATCATGATATTAGTAAAGAGACTCTGCATGCCCTCAAGAAAGCGGATGTAACACTCATCCGTACAATTGAAGAATGCACGAGCATGCAGGTTTACACTAAGTATAAGAAGAAGCTTCCAGACCACGCTGCATTTTTTGCTGCAATGGGTGCACTCACAGATTACATGGAAAATAAACCTCTTGCATCAACTATAGTTTCCAGATTTGATCGCCAATTTCTAATGCTAGAGTCAACTGCATTATCATATATGATATCTTCGAGCCAGCATGATGATCCCTTTCTTCTAAAGATAGTCGAGACACTTGCCAAGATGAAATATCCTCATGACATCAAAGGTGGTTTCGAGATGGCGGAAAAATTTGCAAAAAAGGTAGCAAATGCAGTCGAGTCAATAAAGGAATCAGTCGTAGTATTGGATAATCTTGCATATGCTCCAAGTGCTGTCGAGCTATCGTCAAGCATGGTAGTTAATTTCGTACTTGGTTCTTCGGGCAAGCCTGCAGCCATGGTTTATAAGCTAAAGGATGATGTCAAGTCATACGTCTTATCTATACGAGGATCCGTCGACTGCAAGGTACACCTTGGTAGATTAACAAATGACATCGCCTCTGAGCTTGGTGGTAGCGGCGGCGGCCATGATCGAGCATGTGGTGCGATAATCCCAAAGGCCAATCTCCAAAAATTTATAGAAACGCTCAATAGAAAGATTTCTGATGACCAGAGCCATTATGATGAGTAGTTCGAAGCCCTAGCTTGTATACCACTAATCAACAACCTATATCATATCTGCTCCCAATAACAGGAAATTGATCTACGAACCGCTAAGAGGATGAGATCTTATCCTATAGTACCTTTCAAATCTCTACTATAAACTCTATCTCTACCGTACTATCGAAGGGCAAGCTGTTTATCCCAACGGCTGACCTTGCATGTTTGCCTTTTTCTCCAAAGATCTCTACAAGCATGTCTGAAGCACCGTTAATAACCTTGGGATGGTCGGTAAATGAAGCGTCACAATTAACGAATCCTGTAACCTTAACAACTCGCTTGATCTTATCAAGGCTGCCAAGATATGATCTTAGTTGTGCTAGTGCATTTATGGTGCACAGGCGCGCAGCCTCTTGACCTATTACTATAGAATCAACCTTACCTCTATACTTGACCTGTGTTCCTTCCATGGGGATCTGCCCAGCCACAAAGGCAAGGTTGCTGGAAACGACCACCGGTACATATGATCCTGCAGGTTCTGGTGGAACTGGAAGGGTAATTCCAAGCGAAGCTATCTTTTCTTCAATCATAATCGTCCGGTCCTCAATTGGTTATTTTACTTTGCTGTGAAAAGTCGTATCATTTCAAAGTTTCTTAATCAATTGCTCCAGTGTGCCATTTGAATACGCTTAGGTGCGCGGGGCAAGTAATTAGTAAAAGTGAGAGAAATGGATAGAATTTAGATTGATTTACAGGATAAAAATCCACCTCTGTACCATATATTATAGAATCTTCTGCTAATCATTAACTATGGTAAGAGCAGGCTATATTCTTACGGACTTTTGTATTCTATCTCGTGTTGTGACTCATGATCGATCGCACCAAGATGAACTGACTCGATGGATTTACCTCAAATTCTTTATGAATTTGTTATACCTTGATGACCGCGTGGATGGCCAAGGTCACGTAAGGTGTTATTTGGTATCAACCATGAGTTAGTCAATAATGTTCATCGTGTTTAGATTATAACACAGATTAGAAAGGAAAGGAAAAGATTATAGAGCTACTTGTTCACACGCAGGTGCATATCCATGCAGCATGACTTTTTGAGCAATTACAAAAGGAAAACAAAAAAGTCAAGCCGCCTTTATTCGCACGCTGTTAAAGTATTCCCTGGCGGCGTAAATCACAATATTCGCTATTTTGAACCCTATCCATTTTTTGTCGTTGGTGCAAAGGGTCGGCAACTGCTTGATGTAGACGGTAACAAATATACGGATTACTGGATGGGCCATTGGGCGCTTATCTTGGGTCACTCACCTAGAGAGGTTGTCAAGTCCGTGGCCGAGCAGGCCAAAAATGGCGTACTCTATGGTACCGTCAATACACTAAGCGTTGATCTCGCAGAAATTATTCAGGAGCTAATGCCCAAGGCGGAGATGATGCGTTTTAGCAGCACCGGCTCAGAAGCTACGATGTATGCGATCAGGCTTGCTCGAGCAAGGACTGGGAGACGCATAGTTGCCAAGGCGATTGGGGGCTGGCATGGATTCAACACTGCACTTATGCAGACAGTCAACTATCCATTCGAGCAGGACGAAGGACTAGGCCTGGTACAGGATGAGGGACAGTTTGTAGAATCGATACCATTTAACGACCTGGATGCATCTCTCAAGGTACTTGAAACAGTCAAGGATGACCTAGCATGCATAATCATCGAACCAGTGCTCGGCGGAGCAGGCTGCGTTCCCCCGGTCGACGGTTATCTGCAGGGATTACAGGAATTTGCGAAAAAGAATGGCAGTCTCTTCATACTTGATGAAATAGTCACCGGCTTTAGGCTTTCTCTCCATGGAGCTGCGAGCATTTATGGGCTAGAACCTGATCTGTTTACTCTTGGCAAGATAGCAGGCGGCGGGCTGCCTATCGGGGTTTTATGTGGTGACAAAGACATAATGTCGCTTGCTGATCCTGTAGCAAGGGTAGATAAAGAGACACGCTGTGCCATAGGCGGCGGAACATTTTCAGCCAATCCTATGACTATGACCGCAGGTCTTATGACTCTGGATTTTTTGAAAAGAAACAAACGGCAGGTTTATAGGAAGATTGACAGGCTTGGCGCGATGGCAAGAAAGGGTTTAACCGACTTATTTGCTGATTCGGGAATTCCATGTCAGGTGACTGGTGTAGGCTCAATCTTTTCGACACACTTCGGCACGACTGCGATTTTGAATGCAAGCGATGTAGCAAAATCGAATAGAGATCTTCTAAGGAAATACCATCTCGCCCTAATGGCGAACTACGGAATATTTTTTCTGCCGACGAAGATGGCGGCGTTATCCTTTGCACACGAAGAACGAGATATCCAGAAGTTGCTAGATGCAACAGAGAATATTATAATGAGTACCAATCTCCTTAAGGAATCTTCTTAGGAAACCATTCATTATTTTTGAATGACACTGTAAGTAGCGCCATAGGTAATGTAAATTGCCAAATAGCTGTCTTACCATCAAATGAAATTTTAGATGCTTGTCAGTTATTTATAAAAAGTCAGCTGAATTCACACGGTATGCGATTAAAGTATCCAGAAATTTTTCCTCTATCGCCTCTTTGAAAGAGACACTTTTAGTCCTGTCTTTTTTACAGCTTCTAGCCCTGCTTTTTTGTGACTAGAATAACTTATACATACATTTAACATTAACTACTTTTTGCTCGAGCGGTTGAATAAATAATTGCTATTTGCTCCCTATCTGAAAGAAATCGCGGGGCATTTTTCCAATACTTATTAATAGAGTGTTCAATAGGAAGCAATCAGCCACTATGGCATGTGCTTAAAGCTCCATTAGGGCTTCTTCGATGCTCTTTCTGTCTTGAGCAGTTGGCATTTGTTCAAGATACTTGGTTAGGTCCTCTTTAGCACCTCTATTATTCCCAATTTGCATCCTTACTACTGCTCGGTTCTTGTATATCGGCGCAAATCGGAAAGAATTGATGTCTATTGCCTTGCTGTAATATGCTTCTGCAAGAGAATAGTCTTTTTCCTTTAGATAATAGTTGCCAAGGCCGCGATACGCAAGATACGACCTCGGATTTAGCTTGAGTGCATTCTCATAACAAAGGACGGCCTTATCGGAATTTGCCTCATTATAAACTCCACCAAGAAGAACCCATGCCTGTGTATTGTCTGGATCAATCTCCACTGCTCTTTGTAAACGTTCAATGGCGTCGTTAACCCTTCCATGCTGTCTTAATCCTTCAGCTTCAAAGCAGAGTCTGTTGGATCTTGCAAACTTTAGTTCATCATTCTTTAGAAGATCCTTCATATCTGAAGGTAGCATGATAATAGCAATCGTGTCATCTTGCTCCCAATCCTGCTCAAACTTCTGCTCTGGGATCGCGCCCACTGTATCAGGCTCGGGAACATAGGTGAGGATCCTGCGCTCCTCGCTATTGTAGCCAGATACAATCATTGCATGTTGCGCGGTCACTCTTATTCCTGGCATTATTACTATGGGGGGTATGCCCTGATCAACTCGTTTTTTCAAATCGCTTAATGAGCTTTTGTAAATATAAGATTCAATACCATGTCTTTGCGCAAGATCGATCCCTTGAATCATTGTGACGCCTCTCTCATTTGAAGCACCTGATGGAGGGGGAGATACATCTTCACCCCAGTATTTCAAGACAACGTTTATTACAAGTGGAAGATCTGCGCTGTCTTCATTGTTGCTTACAAGAGGCAAGCTAATGAAATGCTCTGGTTGGGATTCCAAGCTATAGTTTCACTGTCCTGAATCAAATAAAATTCTTCTTATACCTTTAGAAAATTCTTGATGAGGTCTAAGCCATCATCTCCACTCTTTTCGGGATGGAATTGCGTACCGTATACTCTCTTATTGTGGCTGCAGAATACTTCGTGTTGACAGTACTTGGAGCTTGCAAGCGGCATAAAATTTAAAGGAAGTTTAGCAATGCAGTATCTGTGGCTCTCATATACCAAAATCGAGTTCTTTTCTCGAGTCAGTGCATTTGTATCTGAGATAGACACTTCCGTAATTCCCTGGATATGCGCAGGCATTTTGCTAATTGAACCTCCGAAGGTAAGAACTATTATTTCGGCTCCGTAGCAAATACCTAGGAGTGGTTTATTTTGATGCTGACAGTATCTTATGATCTTAGAGTTTACCATGTTTATTTCCTTGCTGTATTTTCGTCTTCCTGAGAGAATCACCTTATCACAATTGGTGAGATCCTTGTCGGCGACTTCAAGAAATCTTCTATGAAAATATGGTTCCTCTAGTTGGTCTAGGCAATTCAGTATATCGGGAGTAAACGGTGACAAGTTGTCAACTACTAATACTGTCAATCTCTTTATCCACCACCTGCATTGATAAGACATTAATTCTTTGTTATTCCTAAACCGCCAGATCGATATGCCAAATTTAACGGACCTACCATGTGCGAACTGAAAAATTTCTCTTCGTATGACACCTAACTAATGCTCTCCTTAATGGTCTGGATCGGGACAGTCAATTTGACAGTATTACTTCGAGCTGCAGGAGACCTCTAACTCTGCCAACGCGCAAATTGAGATCGGCTTGACTATGCTCATTTGTGCATCTCGACGAGCATTTACCCGCTGTTCTTTTCTAACCAAATCTTGTGTGAGGACCAGCTGCTGCATTTGCGGCTGGAGGTTTATAACCCTGGCCAGAAAAATATTTCCAAAATGTTGATACTCTTAAGGCAGTACTCTCTTACGGTAGTGCTGTTAGCAAAATCCGATAGACTCACCCGGAGATTGAAAAGGCATCAATTATACTCACCATGCAGACTTTAGCATAGGTTTTATCCCATGTGCAATCGAGTTTATAGTTCACAATCTCGTCTCGTTGAAGCCCAGAAAGGTCCAAATTGAATTGGCCGAGTTGGGCACATTCTTTTTTTGAGAACTATTATCGTACTTATGTATTATATCGCCTTTGATATTGGTCATAGTAACTTTTTTGACCCGAGATCTAGTTTGCTTCAGCCAGTCCTTTGCACATTAGATACACCGCTACGTAGGCAGGTAATGCAGCTGATTCTTTTGAAATATTGAACGTATTCTTTTTTAACCTCAATTTGATCGGAGTCTTGACGCTGATGTTTATCATGCTTTCACCTAGGAGACATGCATCTACAAAGGGATCAAAAGAATGGAGATCGGAGCATCTTGTTTTTGTGAGACCACTCTTACTGTTGAGTGTTCCAGGCATCCTGAAGACTCTGTGAACGTCGGTTGTTACTTGTGGGTCGATTCTGACCCCTATATCTTTCGCTAGTCTTTCCAATTCAACCTTGAATGCGTCATAGCCACCATATTGATTGACAATATTCTTGAACTTGATTGCTGATGTCATATCAATCTTCAATCTCTCTGCGATCCTTCTTCTCCAGCCATATGCAAGTCCGCTTTTAGGGAATTTTATAAAAAACAAATCCGCCGCATTGGTCTTTCTTACTCCAATACTTTCCAAAATGAGTCCATTTCCCGAGAGATAGCTCACAAGGTCTGAGCGAGCCTGCGGATCGAGCGAGACATATCCATCATCATTTATGTGTATGTGAAAGCCATTGTTGCCAGAAAAGTAAATAGCAATAGCGCTGCGCTCCAGACCAATGTCCAACATCAGAAAATCAATTAAACGCCTAGCTTCTCTTTTGGACCCGTCTATACACTTACTGCAAGGAATGGACACATAATCTGCCTTATTAGAACCACAGGATGGGCAAGTGTATTGTCGCTGTCCCTGTTCATCGTGTATAGGAGGAGACGCAGTGCCGCATTGGAAGCATACCGGATACGAATGAGACGGAACACAAGGCATTCCCAGATCTTTGCCATCGATGTCAAATATCAGGTCTGCCCCGAGCCAGTGTTTCTCCTGCATGGGTTGCCCTGTTGGGTATTCATAGTATGCATTTGAGCAATAGACATCGGAAGGTGCTTCCTTAACAAGCACAGCGTCAAGCTCCTTCGTACTTTTGAATGATAGATGTCTTAGCATGCCTGGTTGTCCAAACTGCATATACCCAAACTCGCGTTGCTCCATCCTGATTGGCTCTTCGACGACCTTAGCCTGCTTGAAATAATATTCTCTGAATGCCTTTTTCAATGCCGAGATTGTCCTGGCAGCAGAGTTATCCTCTTTCATTTCTTCTTCCTGCCAAATTGAACCGGATTTATCAGCGTATCACATTCGGCAGTTGCAAAGCACAGGTTCTCATTTCTGATTTTATCACAAGAAGGAACAGAATATTTGGTGTGGCTCCCTTTCATGCCAGCCAAGTGCTCCACTTGATATCGGGTTATTTTTTCGTTAAAATCGGGAGCATTTTCAAACATACAGACGATTTCATCTATTGGTTTGCTAATGGCCAACATGTATGTGGCAAGCATTACACGTGCGGAGTGTGGTAGGTTATCACCCTTATTCATCACTTCAAGCGCATGCTTGATGCACGGTGGGTAGTCTGTTATGGCCGGTCTGAGCCGCCGTTCGTAGCGTGATAGGAGTTTTAGCTGTAACTCGTCAGCTTTTGACTTTATGCTCTGAGGCAATGTGGGGAGAGACATCGCTCGGACTTTGTCATAAATGAGCACGGAAAGTTCATTTCTGATGAGTCTAACTGTCTCATCCGCATCAAGATAGACATATCCTTTATGCACGAGCCTGTTTATCAGTTTCCATTCCTGTTCATGAAAATGAGAAGCTCTTGCCAGATAGTCTACAACACGAACCTTAAAAAGACGCTGATCATCTGACACAACTATCCTTAGCTTGAATAAATCTTCAAAGATTTTTGTAAATAGGGAACTCTTCCTATTTTCACTCTGTTTTCTCAGATCTTCTGTGAAGAACTTCTCTGCCCTTCTTGCTTCTGCTAATGCGAATTTTCTGAGCACTTGATCTATGCCAATAGATTTGACGATTACGAGAGAGATTAAGAATGTAAGGATCTCAATTTCGTATCTCTCCAACTTATCGTATATCTTGCCCTCGACCTCGATCGCAACACGCTCTGCAGCCCTGTCTATGATATACTTCATATCAGGCCTTTCGAGCTCCTCCCAGCCAAAGCCTGACTCCCGTAGATATTCACCTGCTTCATTCAAAAAAGGATATTTGGCCAGATCGCTGCCTGCCATTCTTATAGAAGACAAGTCCCAACAGTATGATATCTCTTCTGCCATAAAAACTCCATTACGATAATCTTAAAGTAACAAAAATTATCTTCCTATCTGAACGATGGGCGTAAGGGTTGGATTTCATGTTTCCATAGCGGGTGGAATATCAAATTCCGTCAGTAATGCAAAAAAATTAGGCTGCACTGCGTTTCAGATATTTACTCGAAATCCTCGCGGCTGGGCCGTAAACCCCATACCGCGAAGTGAGATTTTCTCATTTAAAAACAGACTCGATGCAAGCGGGATCGAGAAAACGTCTGTAGTGGTCCATATGCCATACCTGCCGAACCTCTCGGGACCTCCAGGCGAATTATATCAAAGATCCGTAAATACGCTCAAAGAAGAGATGCAAAGATGCGAATTGCTTGGAATATCGTATCTCGTGATACACCTGGGAAGTCATATGGGCAGGGGATCAAATAGTGGAATTGACCAGCTGATAAATGCATTGAATGTCGCCAGTGTCCAGAGCACTCCTGCAAATGAGGTGATGATTCTATTGGAAAATAATGCAGGGTATAAGAACAACGTTGGTGGTACGCTTGAAGAGCTACGCCTCATCCTCGATAGACTCAACAGTTCAGAGCGATTCGGCCTTTGCGTTGATACTTGCCATCTTTTTGCATCTGGCTATGATCTACGCACAAATGAGAGTGTAAACATTGTTCTCAAAAAGATTGAGGATATTGTTGGCCTAAAAGCATTGAAAGTCATCCACTTGAACGATTCAAAAGGCGCATTAGGTTCAAACCTGGATCGGCATGAGCATATCGGTCTTGGATCTATCGGCGTGGAGGGCATTGCTGCGTTTATTAACCACTCTTCCATTAAGGCACTCCCGATAATCATGGAGACACCAATAGATATACGTAGGGGAGATGAGCAGAACCTCGAGATGGTTTTAGCTATGATGAATAATTCAGGATAAAAAAGTGTGGTGAAAGAAACTACTTATTGAGTCTGTGAGACTCAACGTTAGTTGAGCCTTCGTAGTAAGTTACAATTAGTGGATCGTCGAGATTATAAGGACAGCCTTGAATGCTCTTGGGTTGACCGTCCTGGGGTTCTATTACACATACATCTTCATGCTTTATTGAGACGCTAACCTCTTCAGTTACAGTCTGCCGGAATAAGATCTCCGCAAGAGGGAACCCCTGAATCATCTGTATGAGCATGAATGCTCCAAAGAATGCAAGACCAAACAATATGGCTAGCTTTTTAGTTGAAATCCTTGCAAACTCTGATGAGTCGGACTCATAGCTCATATGCTACCTGATGGATCATTTCTAAAAAACTTATGGGAATTGCCGAGAGGCCTTAGCAGCTTTCTCAATTGCTTCTTCTTGCTCATACCATTCATCGAAGTATGCCATCAGTAAATGGGCGGCTAATTCTTCCTTCGTGTGATCAGCCTTGAGATGTACTGGTAGATATTCGGGCGCAAAGAATAGGTTGCAGATATAGCAGAACGGATTTCGTTCATGCTTTTTTAACAAATTCCGTTAT
>DATAAU010000182.1:0-8753 GCA_036259955.1 Nitrososphaera sp.
CAAAGTAACGACTTTCAGAGATGTGGTGTCTGCTTAAACTGTAACAGCCTTCACTACTCTCAACCATCAACCTATCGCCTTTGTAATCATCCTCGTACTCTTTTTTGCTAAACTCCTACTGATAGCTCCTGCTCTCTTTGGCTCATTTTTTTGAGTTCTGTTATGGCCGAATCTTGAATTGTTATTCATATACCTATCCATATACACATAGGGGATGACGCAATGGTCATTATTTAGTTAATCTCTAGAATACTTCTTCTTCTTCTTCTTCTTTACAATGGTCAATGATGGATAAGGATCGAAGTATAGTTTCTATTATCTCACCTTCCCAACTAGACATTAAATATGACAACACCTGCCATATCGCCACCATCTTCTGATCCCAAATGGTAAAGAGCATGGCTTCAGCGAAGCGTATAAAATATTGCAACGGCACCAATGACAGCAACTATTGAGCCAAGACGCTATTGAGTATGTTGATGATAATGAAAAAGTTGAAGTCGTATTTTCGTAAAACTGTATTGAAGAATAGTAAAGATGTATGTTGATCCAAGTTGTTTGCAGTGCTTCGAGGCTTGAAATGGCTGCAGCGGAAATAGCATATACCCTTGAAGAAGAATAGGAAAAGCAGATTCTGTCTTTGTTAAGATGTAGTGAATGATATGATTCCTAGTCTTCTTTTTGTGTCCCTGTACTCTATCTATTATTATGCTGCATCCGATGCAGTTTTTCCGCTGATCCCTTTCCTTTTGCTTTCATAAATTATGATGGCGATACTTAATCCAATAAAGGCAACTTGGAACACTTCAATAGCAAGTGCCATTGGACTAACAGGGCCCCCTCTTCCAGTGATTGGATTACCTGGCATCCTAGATACCACATAAAGTATGATTAGCACTATTGTTCCTCCAATGCCAATCAAATACCATGGCCTTCCCCATTTTCTTATCATGGGCACTACCCAAAATAGCTGGGCTACCCCTGATACTAGGAAGAATATGAAGAAGTTAAGACTAAATTCCAATACATTTTGAGCTTGAATTAGGTGTAAAATTCCAGCTATTGCAGTTGTTGCCGCTGCAGCATAATATAGTATATTTATTTTTGCAGCCATGGTTTAATGATTGGCTTAGATAGAATATGAGATTAAATCTCTTTTCAAATACATCCAACCGAGAGTAGTTCTCGTTGCTGTTGCTTTCTGTCTTATCTATGTACAACGAGTGAAAACTCGCCCTATAAATTTTTTCTTGAATTTCAAACCGGTTTGTCAATAATAGTTGTTGTTTGGTGGTGTTTGTGTGAGGGTGCATAAGAGCTTGTGCTAGGATGATAGATCTTGCTGGAATAAAACAGACAAGAGAGACTATTGGATAGCAACTGATGTCCCTTGCCCTTGAACCACTGCATTAGTGACGATGATAGTGGTGGTCATGACACCTTTATGATTGTATTATTATTATTGCTGCTGGTGTGAATGTATCGCTCTAGAGCCTCTCTACTACAATGAGGCAATTATGGGTGGGTATTATATCCATAACAATGGGATTGATATTAACATGAATATTCGCTAGGCAGCTGCTACCCTAGTCTTTGGCATGGTGACTCTGTGGTAATCATCCTCTAACCTCACAATGTCGTTTTCGTCAAATTTGCCGTATGCAATTTCAAGTATTATGCAGTCATTCTCAAGAGCAAGTACTCTGTGTTTTGTTTGCCTTGGGATCGTAATCGTTTCTCCCTCTTGGAGGGTAATCGTCTTTTCATCAATCTCGACCATGGCAGTGCCCTTTATTACCTTCCAGAATTCAGACCGCTTCTTATGGTATTGCAGACTGAGCCGAGAGTTTGCATTGACATAAATCAATTTAACAGTGCAAGGCTTGTTCTCATGGAATTTCTCAAATTTACCCCACGGCCTGTTTTCAGAATAAATCTTCATGCAAGAAAAGGGGAAGAAAATTGATTTAACCATTTCTATTCATTATATATATTATATATTGAGAGAATATCTGTGGCCAAGTCAGACGATTGCGTCAAAAACGATCATGGGTTATGCAATGGTGTCATTAAAGAGACAGTCAACTCCTCTATTGTGACCAAGATGTGCGCATGCCCCTGTCATGACAGTATGTATCATCTCCTCAGAAACACTATCGCAGTTGTGAACCAGAGTCAGAGAAACAATCCTTACCAATTCACGCACAGTAATGACGACGATAACAACATCTAGGCTGCGAGGTTAGATTCTCTACGCTTAAAATTGATAAAGACTCGTCTCGCATTAAGAAGCTATAGATCAAAATATGGGAAAGAATTTTCAGGAGATCTTGCTCAGATTAACCTTTTCTATCTATTAACTCAAGAAATTTTTCATAAAAAGTTAAATTAAGTTAGCGAATAGTCTGAATGACCTTGAAGCAAAAGGCTACTGTAGAGGTTGCAGCTGCACAGTCAAAGCCTGCAGTCCTGAAAGGAAAGGTCAGGTATGATAAGAAAGCCGAGTCGGAGTTCTTTGTAGACAATTCCGCTCTTGCAGGCTTTACCACCGAGCGTATTTTATACATGGCTGTGAGGGAACTTATCGAAAACTCACTTGACTCGTGCGAGGCAGGTCATATCTTGCCGAAGATATCACTGTCGCTTAAGCTGCTTGACGCGCCAAATGACCTCTGGATGATTACATGTCACGATAATGGCATTGGAATACCATCTGACAAGGTACCAATTGCAGTATGCTCGTTCCTGACATCAGGCAAATACGTTGAAAAGCAGCAGCGCGGCCTGTTCGGTGTCGGCCTCAAAATGATAGCTGCATTTTCCACCAAAGATACTATTCATCCACTCAAGGTCTGGTCAAAATCGATTGAAGAAGGTGTGGAATATCATTTTGCGCTTAGGACAGATATCAGCACAAACAAGCCAATAGTACTTGCAAAAAAAGTGACCAAGGGTGAAGAGAGCGAGATAGACGAAGACTGTGGCTTCAAGGTTGAGGCGGTGCTCCATGCAAAACTTTCGCCAATCACAAGGAATAACATAAAGAACAAGATTAATGAATACATTAGCCAAACAAGTATTGTCAATCCTTATGCTATTATTGAGTACGAAACTGATGAGGGCAAGGTCCGGTTTGAAAGAAGGACTGAAGTCATGCCGCAGCCCGCCAAAGAAGTTCTCCCCCATCCCGCAGATATGGATCTACAGACGCTTAAGAAGGCTATAATGAATTTCATGAATCAAAAGACCACCCTTCAGGGAATCTTATCTACTTCATTTCAAAAGATGTCAAGTGAAAAGGCAAAAGAAATCATTGTTAAAGCAGGAGTAGAGAACAAGTCAGCTGACAAGTATACTGAGAACGAACTCATTGAAATTGTGAAGGTATGTAAGTACATCAACTTCCAGCAGGCAAATACTGATCACCTAAGCCCAATTGGCGAACAGATCCTAACGACCGGAATGACCTCTGAATATACAATTATGACCACTAGGGAGACGGTTTCCAAAGAAACATCCACGACAGAAATCCATCGGCCCCAGCTCACAGTCAAGGTACTGAAGCCCGCACTCACTGCCTATGCCTCACGTACGTGTGTTATCAACAATAGGCCCACTATTGTCGAGTGTGGAATAGCGTATGGTGGTGACATACCCTCATTCAAGCTCTATAGGTTTGCAAACAAGATTCCTCTACTATACGATGAAGGATCAGACGTAGCAAGGGAAGTAGTCTCAGAAGTTGAGATAAATAAAATGGGGATCACCAAGAAAGAGGCAAAGGCGCAATTTGCAAACGGTGAAATAAAATCCGACAGAGCTGTAGAACTTTTGCCAATTCATACCTTTTTCCACATTTGCTCTACTAAAATCCCATACAAGACTGCTGGCAAGGAAAGCATAGCATCAGAAGGCGAGCTGAAAAAACACATGAAGTATTGTCTGTCTGAGCTCTATCGCAAGGTGAGCGCACAGATACGAAAAGAGCTACGCATGAAAGAGGCTCAAGGCAGGCTTAACCTCTACAAGTATTACATTCCTTTGGTAGTGAATGCGATCTCAGAGTCAATCAGACTTGACACTGCTAAGCTAGAGCAGTCGTTTACCGAGCTTGCAGAAAAGCATGTCAAGGGCGAGATCACCGTCGGAGTAGTAGACAAAAAAGAGGATAAGATAACTGGCGAGCGCATTGAAGAGGAAGCAGAAGAGACGTTAGAGATCCGTGGCGAAGTAGTCAAGCCAGATAAGGATAAGGATCAACAGCTTGCGACGACTCCTGGAAAGAGAAAGGACAAGATGACAAAACCGATGATCAAAGCGGAAAAGATACCAGAAACCCTGCGGAAAGATAAGAAGCAGAATCAAGCGCAAATGACACTTGACAATGTATCTGATGATAGTGCCAAGCCAAAGGGAAGGAGGAGTAAGTAAAAATGCCTGCAGACAAGCGTCACCTAGAAGTTATCAAAAAAATCAAACTGATAATGAAAGATGTCAGCACTGATCTTATGGTACAGAAGACTATGCCTGTGCTAAATGTCCCCAAGGTAGGTTATGACAACACAGTTTGGTCTGATGAAGAAAGAATGTTAACGATTGGTGACAAGACTGTCAGCATAAGCCCTGACAGCACTAAGAAAATACCGACATTTGCGCAATACCTGGTAATGGCTAATGCCGTGCGTAAGCTGCTGAATGAGGAAATGGAGAGCACAATACGTGGAATGTACTATGCCACACTAAGTACTGTGGGCGACGAAAAGAACAAGCAAAAGTTCTGGAATGGCCAAGACGACTCGGATGACGCAATCAAAGCAATTGAGCTTCTGACTGGTGTTCCAAGAGAAGAGTTCTCTGTAACCTCAAAACCAAAGGGTATGATATCTGGCCCGATCACGCTCCGAGTTGGGGGCGACATTATTAATTGCAATCTTGGCAGCAGAGCTACATCTCAGCTGATACCAACCAACATACGCGACGTTGAAATAGTAGACGTTAAGGCCGACTTTGTAATGGTGGTGGAAAAAGATACCGTGCTAAACAATATACGCAAGTCTGGCTTTATACAGAAACACAATGCAATCCTGATGACTGGCTCGGGTGAGCCAGATAGGGCAACCAGAATGATGGTTAAGGCACTTAACGAAGAATGGAAAAAGCCTGTGGTGGTTTTTGCAGATGCTGACCCTTGGGGCCTTGGCATTGCGCTGCGGTACAAGATCGGCAGTGAATCGCTCAGCTACGATAGTTACAGGCTCGTCACACCCGATGCCAAGATACTTGGCATGTTGTTCTCAGACATTTATGAATACAATATACCCGAAGTTGCGAGGCTTGCTGCGTCAGAAGAAGATCTCAACAGGGCAAATGATATGAAGAAGAAACCTTGGTTCCAAGACAAAAAGTGGCAGAAAGAGCTTGACATATTCCTGAAGAACAAGGAAAAGTGCGAGCTTGATGCATTCTTCAAACACGGCTTCAAGTACCTCGCAGAAACCTATCTGCCCCAGAAACTACGACAAGCAGGCGTAATTTAGTTTTATAAAAATATCATCTTCTTCTATACTATCCGAAATATGGAAATATGATAATTTGTGAAAAGCTTTCCTAAAGCAATTCTTTACTATTGCATTTTCTCCTCACTCAGCTAAACGTTCTACTGGTTCTCCTGTGGGTAGTGGAGCATTCCTGTCTACTTTGTATTTGAATACCTCGTTGTAATCCATTCCAAGAATAACATTTCTACCAACAGCAATAATCTTTGACTTTGGCACATCAAACCGCCAGTTGTAGTGCCCCCATACCACTACCTTGTCTCCTGCTTCAGTCATCACATGCCCTATGTGCTCTTCGTCTTGCGTTCTGACGCCTTTGTTAAAGAGCGACTTTGGATATTTTCCTTCATATGCTGCCAAATCTGCAGGCTCTGATAACTCTGCAGTATGTACATGCTCATTATCAACAGGTAGAGGCTGCTCTCTACTAACTTTGTAGTTCTTCACAATTTCATGGAATGGTAGGTCGATCAGGACATTGGCTGCCGCAAATCTAATCTTATCTTTGGGAATATCATATCTATCATCACCTTCACCAAAGACTACAATTTTGTCCGAGGTTTCCCTCACAACATGTCCTACATGAGGGGAATCCAAAGATTTGACACCTTTATTGAAATACTTGCCTGACACCATGATATCCTAAGTTCGAGTTCATTTTATTAAAAAGTATAATGCACAATATTATTGTTAATTTTTATATAAAATGTTCTTTAAACATTATCTTTTTATCAAATTCGGTCAATTTATTAAATAGCCCCGAGTATTGAAAGGAAGAAAAAGTGTAGGAGAGTGTATCTATTTTTTACATAAAATTCTTTAACGGCTATTAAAACTGAATCTGATAATTGTCTCTGTCAGTTGTTTTTGATGACAACATGACCATTAGAATTGACATCTGTCCAAATAAGAGGACAAAGCGGTTGCGGTTAGTATCTGGCATAAATGGCGTCCAGGCTATTGTACCCTTGAACTACAATACCAAAGAGCTTGAGAGCTTTGTTATTTCAAAGAGGGATTGGATACTCAGGACCTCCAAATACTATAGCAAATTACAAGAGCGTAACGGAGGGCTTGAACCATATACCATCTATTTTCTTGGCAACAGATATCGATTTCATATAATAAAGGATATACAGCCATCAACAGTGGTCAGTGATACACTCAAATTGATAACATTTCACGTTACTGATAGGCGCCGATATAAACAGCATATACATGAATGGTACAATCAGCAGACTGCCATAATAATTGCAGATCGACTTCCAATGCTTGCAAGTAGGTTTAATGTCAAGTACAACAAGATATCGATAAAGAATCAAAAGTCGAGATGGGCTAGCTGTTCAAAAAATGGGAATCTGAATTTCAACCTGCTTCTGGCAGCAGCTCCCTCCAATGTCATTGACTATGTTATTATCCATGAACTTATGCACCTAATAGAGTTTGATCACTCGAGACAATTTTGGCATCTAGTACAGGAAGCTGACCCTGATTACATGAAACACCGCGAATGGCTTAAGAATTACGCGTCAGTAATAAAAGTTGCATAAAGATAGCGCAGATTAGGCATCCTGTATCTTTTTTTCCATATTGCTTTGTTTTAGGTCGATATCGGTTTCTGATGTAACTGTATCTGTTTCTTCTTTGAGCTGTGTCTGCGACTCGATCCTTTTATAATGCGGAGCTTCTGTTGCCATGGTTCGCACCTCCTCAACTGGAGGTTCGGTTTTCCTTTCAAACTTGGATCTAACAAGACCGCTCGGCGCATCTATCCATATCTGGCTTCCATCGTATTCTCGGATATACGTCTTGGGAATATAATATACATGGACATTTGATACACCCTCTCTCACTACAATAAACTCATCTCCAATTCTCTCAACATATCCTATCTCTACTTTGTCCTTTGTCCTGGCATGTTTGTGAATCAATTGATCCCATGGTATGTTGTATGTTCTTCCAGAGTGATCATCTGATATTTCAGTAGAGGGATCTTTTGCCATCCCTTGCACGCCGTGAACAAATCGAGGATGAACAGATTCTGCCTGGCTCACTCGCTCTTGATATTCTGGAGTTTGCGATTGTGAAGAAGATGGTGGACTATCTCGCTCAAAGCGATCTTTGATGACCTCCTTTGTGAGTGAGATGTACAAGCTGTCACCATCAAAGCCTTGAATGTAGTATTTGGGGATGTAGTAGTGCTTCTTGCTGACCATTCCCTCCTTAACTTCTATATACTCAGTTGCAACACTTTCTGCTTCACCAAGATCTTTCTTGTCACTTGATTTCACCTTTTTGCCTATGATCTTGTCCCATGACAATTGAACTATGTCTGAAGAAGGTTTGTATGCTGGAATGTTTGTTGTAAAATCTGGATGTTGTCGCGTTATAGTCCTTCTGCGCTCTGTATATTCTTGAGTCTCCCATTCGGATGGCTCAGGGGCGCTCTCTCTCTCAAACTTTGCTTTTACTTCATCCTTTGTGAGTGAAACCCACAGCTTGTCGCCATCGTATCCGCTAAGATGGTATTTTGGGATAAAGTAATATGTTTTTGATATCATACCCTCCTTTGTCTGGATATAATCTAGGGTTATGCTTTCAACCTTGCCAAGATCTTTGTCGTCACTTGATTTCACCTTTTTGCCAATGGCTTTATCCCACGAAATAATATCACTCATATACAAGACCTATGAACTTGCAATTTTTTTCATCCATTTCAGATTATTAACCTTATATGATGCGTTGTCTGTATTTCTGAACTGTAATAGTAGCTACGATCCCAATAGCAAGGAGTACTGGTACAAGTGGGAATTCTGGTACTATTGTGACAGTAAATGTCACTGCGTCTGTCAAGTCAGCTCCACTCGCAGTTTGGCCCATATTAGAGCCTGGCTTGATATCGCTTATGCGCACTGTGACCGGCCCTGTGTAGTTGCTATCAAGCTCGATCCTCTGCGTTCCCCTTCCTCCTTGCCCTGGCTGGTCAAGTTGCTCCCATAATTTTCTACCATCGGGAGTAAAAATTGCCATATCGTAGCTTTCAACATGCATAGGCTCACCTCCAAGGATCTCAGGAACAGTTCGTGTATCTTCAATACCTGAATCAGTAAAGTTGTCCTCTGTTTGAGGGATTGTATCGCTAGTAGGAGGTGGAGCACTTGCATTATTGAATACTAATTCTACCTGCAAGGAATCCTC
>DATAAU010000183.1:0-5458 GCA_036259955.1 Nitrososphaera sp.
CAAAGCCTTTCTAATTTGGCTATAGTGATAATTCTTATCTCCAGGGTTGCCTGCACAGTCATAATGCCCAACTACTGCCATGATCCGGGAGTTATGTTTCTCGATAGATATAGACGCTGAATGCTTTGCAAGCGAGGCTTCCATATTACGCATTTCATTGGAAAAAATTGCATCGGCACCGGGAAAAGTTATCAGGTCTACTACGTCAACTGCATAATTTTGCTTGATATAATTAATGACAGGCTGCTGAGTTCTGCCGTCAATGCAATTTATAGCAGTTCCAAATTTGTATTGCTCTTTCATGGATGATCAATCAATAGATGGTTTCTTTTAGGGTAGGAAACATTATTATTATTTAATAATATATAATAATATTATAATGAGAGAATTTACATTATTCCATGAGCTATTACCGTACTCACACCTTAATCGTCATCCATAGTCAAAGGACTAACTGCAAGATAATGTAGTTAATGCTTCTCTGTTAAAACCTAACTTTGTCCTTCTTTTCTGTTCCCAAGGTCGACAGTAGTTGATGATTCTTCTCCGATGCCTTCTTGTTCGTTAAGCTGTTTTCTCCTGATAGCCGCAGTTAGGGCATGTAAATCCTCTAACGTTCTCAGTCACTTTATTTGTATCCCTGGTGTGAAGGCCAGTGGACACGAATCCAGGACTCATCGAGCTGTTACACCTAGGACAAATCCTTGCGGGTGGTGGTTCTTGTGCATAGGGTGACAAAAGCTTTCTTAGTTTATGAAGAACACGATTTGCTTTATGCATTCATCTGTCATCATATGATGGTGCTTCCCCTAAACTGTATCGGGAAGGATAAGATAGGCGTTTCTCAATTTAACTAATTAGCAGCAGCCGATGATGCTACAATACATCTTGTAGTATACTATATGATCTTGATATCCATTACAATGTTACGAACATATATCTTGGATATGATCTCGCAGATGCGAATGGTATTGAGGTAATAGAATTCGTTAAAAGGGTTGGTTGTCTTTGTGGTCTATGTCGCTGCTGTTGTTGTTGCGGAGTGTGTTCATAGATTCCCCTACCCCTTCTTTCTCATCACGGACTTGGACTGCTTTGGCTTGGCCACCTTCTGGATAGCCGCAACTGTCGCATTTGTATTCTTGGTAATAGTCGCCCGTCAGTCGGTTTGTATCTGGATCTGTGCTTGTTGCTGACGTTGCTCCGCCTGTTGGCTTCATTTTCCCGGTTCCGCATTTAGGACAAGTATCGAAATCTTTCCTTGTCATAAAGGACAAGATTGTATTTAGTGAATTTAACTTTATGGCATCATCATGTCAATGTGGTTGGACATCATCATTATCGAGATCTAGACATTTTCCAGCTGGAAAGGTAAGATAGACATCGATCTGTTTATCTGAACACGTAGGTAGATATTCCTAAATCCTTAAGAACAGTCATATACGCATATACATAAAATAGATACTGAACATAATAGATATGCTGAAGTTATTAAGATGAGAGAGGAAGATGCAAAAAAAAACTGCTTCTTATATGTAGTCAGCTATGACACATCCACTATTAAAGAGGAATTAGTAAAATTAAAAGATCTTATAGACAAATACAACGGAGATCCAAAACCAGAGAAATGGGATCGTGTAAAAGAATATTCCAATTCAGAAAGCAAAAGATTAGAAGAGATAAGAAAATACATATTTAGACATTTAGACATCATTAGATCTTTAGTTAAGAATCACAGACTAGATCCTGGCAAATTCGATTATGTCTACATAAAGTACAGTGTGGACTTATTCTATGATGCTTATTACATGGATCCACAATATGACCAACCAGGATTAGAAGATTTAACTAGTGATATCGGGGATCAGATTGCTCAAATCCAGGCAGCACTTCAATTCCTTGAAGCAGAGAAGACAACATAGATTATACATCACTCAAGTAATGCTTTTTTTCAAGTTCCACCTTATCAAAAATTTTATGGTTTATCTAAATAAGGTAGTAACGTAACACCTCGGAAGCTAATTGTTATTGACATCAGTGCCGTTTCGCACTGGTTCAACTATCTTGTGGAATTGTGGCTATCAACCATAGAATCGCATCATCATAATCAGATAGCTTGCATATTTCTCCATTGTGCCAATCTATATGTAACATTTAGCTTCAAAGATGATGAAAGACAGGTAGTTCGTATTTTAGCAGGTTTAATCATGGTCAGAAATTTGCTCTCAGGATCTATTTCGATCACAAAAAATTTCATCATTTAAAAAGCCGCACCCATAGAGAATTTTTTGCGGCCTATTGTTCTTCCAATTGACCTGCCACTGTTTTTAAATGAGTTAAGATAGAATAGAATAGATGAAAGATAAGGAATCTATGTGGGTATGTAAACATTGCCAGTTAGTTTTTGCTTTTGATTCACACATTAGAGCACATAAAATGTTGACAGGCCACACTAGAATTATCAAATATGAGCTACCATCCACAAATACAGTGAGAGAGTCAGAGCATATTTAATAAAATACAAGAGACAAGGCAAATTCATCTACAAGATTTATACAACTTCCAGCAAGAGACAAACAGGGCTGCATCAATCTTTACTTATTGTGCCTCAAAATATTATCATAAATTCTTTCGCTTGCATATTTAGTTTATAATGCAACATAACGAAATTAATCAAAGATTAGTAAAAACATCACAAAGCAGCGATAGCAGCAGGTCTGCGCTTGTGCATACTTTTTTCTATCATGTATCGGACCTTGTGGATATCCTTTGAAGATACTCCTAGATTTCTTGCTGCGTATTTTGGTTGCATTTTTTTGTCGACTAGCAAATGCAATATCGGATCTATTAGATCGTAATTCATTCCTATCTCATCTTCTGCAAGGTGGTTTTCCCAGAGCCGCGGACTGCTCTTCTTTTGTACTATAGCAGCAGGAATACCCAAATATTGGGCAAGAGCTCTTACTTGAGTTTTGTACAAGATAGCAATAGGCATAATATCTGCAGCTCCATCTCCAAACTTGCTAAAATATCCAATTTGGATTTCACTCTTGTCTGAGGTGCCAGCTACAAGGTAACCACTAATTCCCGCGTAATAATATAGAAGGCTCATGCGAATCCTTGCCATCAGATTTCCTCTTGCCTCCTTATCCTCAGGCAAAATCTCTTCAAATTTTTGAATTATTGGATGGATATCAAGGATATGGTATCTTATCCCAAGATCCCTAGCCAGATCTATCGCATGATCAGTATCTTCCCGTGGAGTAGTATCGCTGGGCATAACAAGTCCAAGCACATTTGATTGCCCAACTGCATTTACGCTTAATTTCAGAACAACAGACGAATCAAGACCGCCGCTCAATCCTATCACTAATCCCCTTGCAGAGCTTTTCGAAATATAGGCAGAAAGGAACTTTTCTATTTTGTTTGATATCTTCTTATAATCTTGGGAAAGCAATTCTTCAAGCGTCCCGGGTTTCACAGTGCTATGAACAGTTGCATAGAAGTATTAATATCCTCTACCAGAGAGTTATTTTAACTGTCATCCAATAATTAGTAGCCAAGATCGGATCAACAACACCATCATGACTGTATGACGCATATATACGACTACTTTGGGGCATAAATCCGACTAGATAAAGAGGGCTGAAAATTCAAACATAGAAGAAACAAGAAGCAATTTATGAATTTCTAATTTAATGAGACGAAGTCCAAGCAAAAATGTTCTAACATTATTTCTTATAAGATACATTGCTTATGGTCACATATGTCAGATAAACGCCGAAATAATTTTGGCTGCTCGTAGAGCACCATTAGCATCTACTACATTGCTTCTGCATCTGATCTTTTCTTTGATCAGATACTCAAGTCTAAAAATATCTTCATATTTAAATCCAAAGCGCGCTGCACCTTGCTCCTGCTCAAAGTGATTCTTTATGGGTATAAAAATTCCAGGAGTTCCGTATGCCATTGACTCGTCCATTGTTGATCTTCCAGCAAGCGATATTACGAGATCAGCAGCGTAGACTAACTCGTGCATATTATCAACAAATCCAAGATTACGATACTCTTGTGAGTCAGGAAGTTTTAGTGAAGGGCCGGACACAATTACAAGTTCAGAATCTAGAGTACTTTGAATTTTGCGATGCATATCTATCACCTTCTGAATAAGATGTTTGCCAGCATCAGTTCCACCGCCACTAGCAAGTATTGTATTTTTCTCAAAGCAAAATTGTTTGCGCAGAGTATTGCGGTCCGCGCTAACCCTTCTCACTATAGGGCCAACATACCGGATGTTATCTCTATCATCTCCAACCTCAGGAATGATTACACAGTCACAAGTTTGTATAATATTATGCATAGACTTGTTCATTTTCTTCTCTATTACTGACGCAAGACCGCCAGTTGTAAAATGACTTTCGCTAATGTCGGTGATCAATACATTCCTTTGACCCAATTTCTTGGCGACCACAAGAGAGGCAAAATCTTCATCGCTTACTACCAAGCCACTGCGATTCTCCAAAATTTCCTTTGCAATTGTCTTGCACTTCCTGTAATAAAGATAGTATCGTATGAGCCATTTGAAACTATGCTGAAGTTGCCCAGATTCCACAACGAATTTTTGAGGCTTGTAAAAGTCAAAAGCTTTGAACCCTTTTCTTGCAATCAAAGTTGACGCGCCTTCACCACTTGTAAATAAGATGTCAGTTTTAAGTTCCTCCGCAATGGCAATGTCGCGAGTTGCGTGACCAAGTCCAATTGGGCTTGTAAAAAAGGTTATCATAGAGAGTATCTAGATTAACGTATTGCTACACACTACATTGCTATCAACTTTACGTGGTCCATCTTTTTGTTTGACTGGAATTTTTTAGTCATGTTCTTTATATCTACAGCTTCGCCTTTTAGCAAGAATATTTCAAGGCATCGGTCTCGATCTATCTTGTTGTGTATATGGGTAGTGATGAGTTTATCATAATCGTGCCGCATTTCTGTTACTTGCTCGTCAGATTTTTCATCGTGTATTGCTAATAGAACTGCAAAGAGCTCGCCATACAAATCCTGTCGGTCCTTTTCTTCTGCCAGAAGATTTCGGATACCAGCTCTTACAATTTCAGATCTGCCAGAAAATCCTAGTAATTTCTGTAGTTTGTCTATCTCTGTCAAGATATCGTTATTAAGCGACACACTGACTATTGTCAATGGCAATAATGATTATTAAGTTATTTATAAGGACTTCCATATTTTTTAATAACAAAGGTATATATCTTTAATAATATTAAGAAAATAAAAGGATGAATCAAAGCAGAGCAGCTCTTGCAGCCATTGCCACGTTAATTCCACTTGCAATGATTGCCACATTATATACGGGCAGGCCAGCTCTGCAAGATAGACAAGAGCAGGAAAAGATCACAGTTGTTGCGTCATTTTACCCACTTTATGAATTTGCTTCCAAGATCGT
>DATAAU010000184.1:0-4222 GCA_036259955.1 Nitrososphaera sp.
CGGTGTGTGAAGATGAAAGGATTGAGCATTACCTTACTGGAAATAAGCCTAGGCTTTAAGGCATGAAAAACTGATCTATAATTTGATAAAGGTATCAAAGGAGGGTTCAGAGGGTTCCGAGAGAAAAAACTTCAATTTGGACTCAATGATTACTCAACGATTAGTAGTGACGACTAATAATGAAAAAATAGTTAGTGTCATCTCTATGTTTCGTGTACTTTATAGCTTGACCTTGCCTTACGTTTTGCAACCCTAGGTTGATAAAACATAAAATCACAGAAAAGAGTACTAGTTCTTATAGAACATAACCTTCAGATACGCTCGTGTCCCAGACACTAATCACCCCTAGTCTATTATTGCTTGGTCTAATAGTGTCTGCAACAGCTGCAAACTCCATGATCTTTTTCGCTGGGACGGAGACAAGGATTGTCTATTCTGAGCTAATAATAATTGCTTCGGCGTCTTTTGCAGCATTTCTAGGTATTTTACTAGCATATAGACAGATTCTACACAACCATTCCCACTCAAAGGCATACATATCCCTTGCAATAGGCCTTGTCCTTTGGCTCGGTGCTGATGTAATTTGGGCCAGCTACGAATTGATTCTTCATGTGGCAGCACCAATCCCATCCTTTTCAGACATTCTCTGGTTAGCTGGATACCCCTTTTTTGCGTATAACCTTATTTCCACTTACAGGCAATTTCACAATAAAGTCAACAAGAGAGTATTGCTTGCAAGCCTAATCGGAAATGGCATCTTTGTAACATACCTGATCTACCTTACCATTGGCCTATCAGATTTTTCAAGCCAAGGAGGCGTATCTCTGTTTGCTGTCCTTGTTGCCTATCCATTAATGAACGCCCTACTAACTGTTCCTGCTCTCCCAATCCTGCTCGGACTATGGAAGGAAAGACCCTGGTCCATACCTTGGACATTCAAATCGCTGTCATTGTTTTGCATAGTGATAACAGACAGCTGGTTCGCATTCATAATATTCTCAGGTTTGTATGAACAGGTATGGTTATCCTCTATGTTCTTTGGATCCGAGTATCTCATATTGGCAGGAGGTCTTTTGTGGTTCAATAAATATCTCGCTATCTACAAAAATCATGGCACGACTTCTGCAACAAATACTGCTAATCAACACCACTGGGAAATAACAGATGGCTTCCACAATAGAAATAATGATACTCCCAATAGGATCCGATATCTGCAAGCTCTAGTAGCTGTAATTCTGATCGGAGGAATACTAAGTTACGGCTTTATGACTTCAGGCGCCACAGAGTCTACAAGATATATTGGTCCTGTAGAAGGTGAAAATACCATGCTGATTGGAGCGTTATTGCCACTTAGTGGTACATCTTCGTCCCTAGGTGAGTCTGCTGAAGCATCATTGAGCCTAGCAGTTGACGACGTTAACAATCAATTGGCAAAGTCTGGAACATCATCGAGGGTCGGGCTCATAATTGAAGATACAAAGACAGACCCTAATGTCGCACGTGAAAAACTTATGGACCTAGATTCAAAAGGAATACGGATAGTCATTGGGCCATCGACAAGCGCCGCAGTCTCTGCGGTCAAAGAATATGCTGACGAAAACGGTATTCTGATAGTTAGTAGCAGTAGTACAGCTCCATCTTTGGCAATCCCCAATGACAATGTGTTCCGATTTGTCCCTGACGATACTCATCAAGCAGAGGCACTAGCAAAACAGATGTGGGATGAAGGCACAAGAGTTATCATTCCAATATGGCGAACTGATGTTTTTGGAAACAATCTTCAATCCTTATTGAAAGAAAAGTTTGAAAAACTTGGTGGCAAGGTGGTTGAAGGGATAGGATATGATCCACCAGTCGGTAATTTTGCTGCAAGCCTTCACAGGATCAACTTTATCGTCTGGGAGCAAGAATTGAGGGCTTTGACCTCGAAGGTAAATGATGCTGTGGGGCAATATGGTGCCGATAAAGTGGGAGTACACATCATAGCTTATGATGAAATTGTACCCATCATGATTCAAGCAAACAGACATCAAGACCTCCAATCAGTAAGATGGTATGGAAGCGATGGTTCTGCTCAGAATGAGGGTCTAATAAAAAATATTGAAGCTGCAGAATTTGCAGTAAAGACTAATTTTCTAAATCCTATCTATAGAGTGAACGCAAGTGATAGCTTTATGAAATTGGAGGAAAGGATATTTGAAGAGATAGATAGGGTGCCTAGGTCGTATGCAGAGGTTGCTTATGACGAATTGTGGGTCGCAGTCCTTACCCTTAACAATTCTATTGGCACACAGCAAGACGACATCGACTCTTTAAGAGAGGCCTTTATCAATACTGCCAATTCATATGTTGGTGTAACTGGAAGAACTGAGCTAAACGATGCAGGGGACAGAAAATATGCACCATATGACTTTTGGGCAGTACGACCAGCACATAATGACGGTACGAACAAAGGTTCATTTGAATGGACAAATGTTGCCGAATATCCAAATAGCATGAACAACTGATTGTTATAGTTATTGCTAAACATGGCCCAGAGGAGTCTGGTGAAAAAACTTTGGAAAATTGACTCGATGAATCAACAAACAGAATGAAAATGAGGATTGAATTGTATCTTCATTGGTTTTAGATTGCATTGGTTTGGGGTAGTGGAACATGCGGCTAGACTTCTCAATCTACACTATAGTGACCATTCAGACAGGATATCCAAGATAGTTTTTCATGGTGGTGCAGTAAGGGTCGAAAAAGAGGAAATGAAGGATATCCTTCAGTCTCTGAAAGCAGTGCGTCGCAGAGCTTGCGAGACGATGATTTCAGCAACCAAGTTGTAATGAGAATATAATTTGCTATTTGACTGGTCGTTGACGCACATTCTTGCCGATGTCATCAATATTTTTCCTCAAAGGAAAATCATTTTCATGTCCAGGGTGGGACCTTCTGTGACTCCAATATTCTGAATTTGCAATCGGTTCTTTGCATACAGGGCAATTTGCATAATTGCACTTGTGGTGACCTGCAAAATTAGGATGTATTATCTGGTGACATGCGGCACATTTTTCCAAGAGTTATCATTCTATGTATTACAATACTAGCATTAGTACTTGTTGGATATAGCGACTTGTGGGTTAGAAAGTGATTTGTTTTCGATGTACATCTTATCCTTGTACTCAAAGAATTTAATTTCCGCTTTTTTGCCAGCATTCTCATTCTTAAGGGTATTTTTTCTTGCCAGAGACAAACGTTGGTACCCATAAGAAGATGAATAGTACGCGCCCTGAAGTTTTGGATGTGCTATGCTAACATCTTCAATTATTCTATAGAATCTTGATAAGGACTTGCTATCCGATCCCTGCTGTCTTGTGTTTTTATTTCGCATCCCAACTGCTAACAGATCACCAGTACTGCGACTATAGATGCAGACATCGAAAGTGTATTGAGAGTTGGATTTGCCGCTAATTTTTCTGTCTATCACAAATTTGTGTGTCATCGGGCTGTACCTGGAGGAGAGAAATACGGTGAATCTGAAACTGGAAAGGGATTCATGACAGTCAAGAAATATTTGCTGTAGCAGGATAATTGCCCTGTCATTTAATCTAGCAAGCAGCACAGAGAGCTTGGGCTTTAATACCAGTTCTTTTCTGGTAATGCTGGTGTCGATGGTGCATTCACACTGTTCTGCTACCATCTGTAAAACCTGAAGCGGGATATTATAATTGGCAAGACGGGCCTCTACATCCTGACGTTGTTTCACAGTTAACACATGTTCAATTGCGGACAAAATAAACCTCTATTCTTAGGGGTAATGAGAGGCTATTAAACCCAGCTAGCGAGCCCATAGGGTTTTCGAGAGGAAAAACCTTCAAAATTTGGATCCGATAAATTAGGAATTGGGCTTGAGGGTGTAGGTGCTTTCAGAAGCGCTAAAGCGATGGTTTCATTCTTAAAACGTAGATGTATCTATAAAGTTTTCAGCCGAAAATTAGTGCAAGAACACACAGGGATTTGGATAAAAATTTCATTCGAATATTAAGGCAGGATAAACGTTATTTGTTATTTGCAAGCTTCAGGGCTGATCAGTTCAAAGAGATATAATGTATTTTATCTCATAAGCCAAGACCACCAAGGAGCTGCAAAAGGTATGTCTCCATGCATCTTTACTCGAGCTTCTGAGCCATTCTTCCTCATCTGTGATTGAAATATATCTACTATCTTGAGTGTAGCA
>DATAAU010000185.1:0-6552 GCA_036259955.1 Nitrososphaera sp.
CATCTTGCTAATTTCTTCAACAGTGCCCCTTGAAAGGCCCTTTCTGCTTAGGAAAACATACAGCTCTGTTGAATCCTTAAAGTCATACTTACTATAATCCATGTTAAGGTCTTCTTTTGCAGTCATATGGTGAGTATAACGACGTTATGTTTTATATATATTTTGCATATCTCAGCATGTTTATTATGTGATAACTTGCAGGTACTTTTCCAAGCGGCTATTCATCTTTTAGCATTTTGGTCAACTACGAAATACTCAATTAATTGAATATTCTGTGTGTCATGTTCCCGTCAGGCTAGTCGTATTTTCACTTAGTGGATTTTCAAGACCGTTATTTGTGCCATTTGCGGTGTTATTCTCACCCTGCTGCCCTGTTGTAGGCGTTCCCATAGTGCTTGTCTCTCTACCGAAGCTCAGCTCAGAATCCGGGATCTGCTGCTCAGCACCAGGGACAGTATCATTAGTAACAATAACTTCTTCAGGATTTTCGAGTTGGGTGCTACCACCCGCAGTTGTATTGTGTCCTGGACCACTTGTAGCCGACTCATCAGCAGTCTCCGATTGCGTTGCTATTCCCGGACCACCAGGAGACAAAATGGGACCAAATGCCATAATGAGTCCTAAAATAACAGCAACTCCAGCAATGATCCCAATAATAATCCAACCTGCTGAACCTTTATAGAATCTGCGCTCACTATTTTCCGACATAACAGAACAACGTAGTGGTCTGATCGATAAAATACTTATCTAGTGAAAATAATATATCTAGAAGCTCGTTCTGGATCAAAACAAAGCAAAACCGCTGAGAGACTTAAATGTTAAGCTCGATAAATAGCGTTGATTTTTTGCCTATGGGCTTTTGATCCAACTACACACAATTAGTTTCACCGATACAGAAGACAATCAAGTACAAGAAGTAAATCATATTATATTATAATCTTCGTATCGAGGATGGCGATGTATTGAAATAGCTTGCGTGCGAAATAAGATATGCACTTTAAATTACGTGATTTAAATAATTGGCAAAGAAACAAGATAAAATTTGTTATACGACAGGAAAAAAAGGGATTCCCCGTCTGCTTGTCTTTGGTTATCCTCTAGAAGCGCCACCAGTAGGCGGCTTATTATGGTCAAAGAGAGTTTCGGACTCCATTAGTAAGTTAGGGGTACTTGACATCAAGAATATAAGTAGTGAACGGTCTATCGATGCGAAGCTCAATAGCCGGCGATTTCTTAGAAATATTCTACCATGCTTGATAATGGACTTTTGTGACGCGGTGCGCGGGTTTCTCACTTTTCCCCAAATAGCATTGTTGGATAGTTGGGGTGAGCCAAGCATATTCCTTTGGGGCCTTCTTAGGCTATTTCAACCGCGTACTAGGATTGTTGTAGTCTTTCACCACTACGAACCCCGAATACTTCCAGATCGTCTTTCTGAATTAAAATCTCATTTTACCAGAGCATTTGCAAACCGGTATAACTCGTTCATAGAGAAATTGACACATAAGATGATTAACGACTCAGATATGATATTAACAGTAAGCCGCACCTCTGCTAAACAGATCTCGTACTTTTATGGCGTAACCAGGGAAATGCATAAGATAAATAAAGGAAAAGCAGAAGAGAATAATTCACCTCTTAAATCTGACAAAATACGAATAGTTGGCACAGGGGTAGATAGGCTCACTGTTGATATAGACGCCCAAAAGGATATTGATTTTTTCTGCATAGGACGCATTGAAAAGCTCGATGGTGTCGACAGAATCTGGACAGTTTTGAGGAAGCTTCGCCCAGACGTTAACTTTGTCATGATTGGCAGAGCTTCGTTAAAAGAAATAAATCATCTCAAGTCATTAGGGATAAATCACAAAGGAGAAGTGTCTCATCAAGAGAAGCTTAACTTATACTCAAGGTCCAAGGTTTTCTTATTCCCATCAAGCAGGGAAGGATTTGGAATAGCACTTGCAGAGAGTTTACAGTTGGGCATGAGTGCAGTGATATGGAAATTACCTGTATTTGAAGAACTCTATCTAAAAAGTACTATGGCAAAGGAAGGCACACTCAGATTAGTAGAAAAGGGTAATTACAAATTGTTCGCAAGCGAGGCGATAGAGGCTTTGGAATTGTATGACAAGAGAACGACAGTAACATCAGCGAAGCAGTCTTTGTCAACCTCTTATTCCAACTCTTCCTTGGGTACAGTTTCATCAGAAGGCAACAAAAAAGCAGCAACTATATCGGTTTTGAAATTAGCAAACGAAAAACATGAGGAGAATATAAGTGAGATCCTGCAGAGCTGGGATGATGTTGCAGGTAAAGTTGTAAAAGTACTGTCTGAATTAAACTAAGAAGAGTACTAACACAGGGTCTAAAAACTAAGGAATCACGAGTCGATCTCTCCTATTGGAGATTTTAGAGAAAATATGCAAATGACTAAATTATTTGTTCAAGGACTGCTTTGCTCTATACTGACAAGGCCATTTATCTCCAGCAGGTCTTTTTCCTTAGCCATCTCTTTGGCTGCCTCTGTCTCCCCATCCTCATTCATGCATTTATTATAAAACGCACACCATTTGCATTTATAATTGCGCATATATTCTGGAAGCCTTGGTAGTATGGACGGGTCATTTTCTTCTAAGGCTTTAACGAATAGATTCTTTCTCCTCACCATTTCATTTTTCAAAAGCTCCCTAGCGATGTCGTATTTTGGTAATGTCACTTGCCAGCTCTCGACACCAACATCCTTGGCATTTGCGGGCCGGACAAAATAATCATTTCCTTCAGCGTCTCGCCGTAACCAGCGCAATTCCTTGATATTGTATCTTATCGAAATAATCCCCTTTTCTATTCCAGTTATTGTCAGATAGTATAATAGTTGTCGAAGATATGATCTAAAAGTACTATCGGAGAAGTCAAGTCGCTTGCCATTTACGGTATCCTTCAATTCTACTATCAAGTCATTACCCATAATATCGGGATGTGCAACTATCCCATCCATATTCAATTCAGCTTGGGAAACGCCTAGACCAGCGAGCTTTGTTATCACAAATTCGCTGGCTTCTCCCCGTACAAAATGATGAACCGACTCGTGGTTTAGAGGAGCCATATCCGGCAGCTTCCTTCCATAATACTGTCGTCGTATACAGGTAGTAGGCAGAATGTCAGACACGTGTACTACATTGCCTTCCCTAGCTCTTTCGTTATGTTTTTGCAATAAGTTATTGAGAAGAATATCTGTAAATTCAGAATTCCTCTCTATTTTAATTGTCAATCTGAATAAACTGCCCTCTAAATGGATATTAAAAAGGCACCTAATAAATGGCAGCTAGCAAATACTGCTTAATGCCTTGTGTTCATTGTACATAACTTGTTTCAGGATAATTACGCGCGATAGATAGCCAGCGAGAGTCAACCCTTTTTGGCGTTTTTCATCTCCATTGCGCCTTTTCTGACCATTGTCTGAGTCTCTGATGAGAGTTCGTCCATACTAAGTTCGCCTTTCCTTAGTTTTTCAATTACTTCACGAACGGGTAGGAAAATGTCGTTCTTGTTGCTGGTAACCTGCATGTCAAGGATACTTTGACCCGCAATATTTTTTTCGCCCAAAACCCACAGCAATTCTTCAATCTTGCCGCGGTTGATAGCAAGCCGCTTTGAGTACTCGGCGAATGCAACTTCATTGTGCTCAGACATGGCTCTGGTGAGCATCTTTGCAATCAGACTTGACTGACCTTCCAATAGATCTATCCTGAGCCGGATATCTTTTTCGGCGCGCAAGATATATTCTTTACAAGTGGAAGGGTTTAATCATTTCTTCTCTTAGTGGACCAAAATGTACCACCCGAGGACTTCCACTGGCCATAGTCAAGAAGTATCTGAGCATGATCAAATGCGAATATATTCTGTCGCCGTAGTTGGTCTATGCTACCCAGTTGGATCCACTCGATGCTAGCTGCATCATCGCCTGCCATCGTCTCGCCGCGTACGATTATTCCTACAAAGACTACTGTCATGATGTGCTTTCTGGGATCACGTCTGGGATCAGAATAAACGCCTAGTATGTCTATTGGGTGTACCTCCAATGAGGTCTCTTCCATTGCCTCCCGCTTCATTGCGTCTTCGATGGTTTCGCCTTCGTTAACGAAGCCTCCAGGCAATGCAAGGTGGTCTTTGAATGGGTCTTTTTTGCGTTTTACCATCAGAATCTTTGAGTCGCGCTCTAATACCATGTCGACTGTAGGTGTTGGATTCTTGTATTCTTTCACAAGTGGAAGAATAAACGCATTTGTATTAATTGTTGTAATTCAATAATCTTGGATTTTATCTTTTATTAATTAAATATAATGTTCTAAGGTTCTGAAATAGAACCAATATCGTAAGAGTATATCTCAGATATGCTAAAATCTTATTAACTTGTCAAACTAACTCAAAGTGTGAACATGTATGTCTGTCATGTTCGTTGAGAATAGCGAGGTTCCTGCAAAACTTGCTGTATGCCCAAAGTGTGGAAGACAAGTAAGAACTGGCAAAGACTGCGAGTGTGAGACTATATTTATTGTGCGTAACAAGCCAAGATGAGCGGAAAGTAATCCATACGGTACCATCAGACGAACATTAACCGCCACGACAGCAGACTCCCACATCGTAAGGGCTCTAGCTAGCAGAGCCTAGGAACCTGTGTAGTGTGGTTTGCCCAGGGGTACACTTATTTATCCTCCTGGGACCAAGGTAATCTGGAAAATCGCATCTCATTCCGCTGTTTTGGACTATGCTTTCCAGTTTTCGGATAATTTTACCAATATAGCTTAACTTTGCTGTGACGTAGCTGGATCCAAGCGGCTCTTCGAAGCCGTATATCTCCTTGTATCGTCTTATACCATTAGGTTTATCAAGCAGCCGTAGCACAAGCTTCATTCGCTCCCAGATATCTATTCGCAACCTCAGAGGTGCACCAAAGACATGTCCTACTCCAGCCTCCCTGCAAGCCCTAACAAGTTCATTTAGCTCGCCGTCTGAGTCAGTGACAAGAGGTATTATTGGGTCGATATTGACACCGCAGCACAGGCCTGCCTCGGCACACTTTTTGATTGTTTTAAAAATTCGACTAGATGGAGCTGTACCTGGCTCGATGAGCCGTCTTGTCGTCTCATCGCATGTGGTCACAGACCATACCAAAAAGCAATTGTCCCGATACTGCCTATGAAGCTCCAAGTCACGCTCGATCAATGTAGACTTTGTAAACACGTAGTATGGTACTCTATATTTCTGCAAAACCTGAATGCACTTTTTAGTCAATTGAAAACGTAACTCTGCTGGCTGGTAGGGATCTGTAGCGGAAGACACCATTACAGGCATAACAGTGTCTGACATCTTCCATGTAGCAAGCTCTTTTTCAAGTATCTGGTGCGCATTGCTCTTGGCATATATTTTGTCATAAAATTCAGGCGACCACTCATATGTGGCATAACAGTATCCGCATCGATGGCTGCATCCTTGGTAGGGATTTATCGTGAGGCCTTTATAGTGTTTGATTAGAAAAGGATGGATTATGGACTTGCTCCTCTTTTCTTCAAAAACTGCGCCTCGTCCATTATGCCATAGTCCTCGCATCTGCCCATGTCTCTCCCAAGAACATGTCTATAAATCACAAGGCACCTATGGGGGACGGGGGTTCCGCAGCTATTCTTGATTCTGCATATATCAGGGTGTGCTAATACGCATAGTTTTTTATTATCTATAACAGTGAGAGCACTTCAATTACATGAGAGTCGGGATTGCCGGACTTGGTCTAATGGGCTCAGGTATTGCAAAAAGACTAATCAATAACGGGCACAAAGTCTCAGTTTATAATCGCACTCGGTCAAAGTCGCATCAGTTTTCAAATGAAGCCACCATAGCCTTGAGCCCAAAGGAGCTTGGACAAAGTTGTGACCTCATAATAACCATTGTCACCAATTTTGCTGCTGTAAAGGATGTGCTCTTTGGGACAGAAGGAGTTATGGGATCTGGCAACAATAATCTTATAGTCGCGGACATAAGCACGATTTCGCCAGCCCAATCAGAGCAGTGTGCTCAACGTCTCCGCAGTGCCGGCATAGAGATGTTGGGCGTTCCAGTTATGGGAGGCCCAGCTGCTGCAGAGGCAGGTGGTCTTGTGCCCATAGTTTCGGGTAGTAGACAAGCATTTGCAAAAGTCAGACAAGTAATTGAAGAATTGGGTACGACGTTTTATGTGGGAGAAAGAGACGGATCAGCAAATCACATCAAGCTTGCCCTCAACCTAAATATCGCACTTATCGCTTGCGCCCTTTCTGAGGGGATGACACTTGTGAGAGGAGCAGGTATTGACCCGTCTATGTTTATCAAAATACTGAACGCTACATATTTCAAAACTGGCTTATCTGAAAAAAAAGCACCAAACATGATGAAAAAAGAGTTCTCCCCATCATTCCATCTCAAAAACATGTTAAAAGATTTAGAGCTTGCCACTTCAACCGCTCAGGAGAATAGCATAACCCTTCCACAGACCGCTCTTGCAGAACAGATGTTCCG
>DATAAU010000186.1:0-1557 GCA_036259955.1 Nitrososphaera sp.
TATCTTGCGACTAAGGCCTTAACTTCATCTGCTTTATCCTCTTGTATAATGTGTTTCGAAGACAAAATTTTATTGATCTCCTTCGTCTGCATATTAATGCTAAGGCGCGTTTTTAAGTATTACAATTGGACCGTATTGGACTTGGGTTTCATTCAGCGCGTATGTCATCTGTTCCAAGGGATTCAATATACAGTCCGTGTTTTCGCAAATGTATATATTCATACCAAAATCTTCTTGTTGCTCATCGTTTTTTGCTAGTGATGATGAGCTGGAGTTCTTTGGCATAGTTGCGATACCAGATTTTTTATTGTGCATACCTGTTTCGCAATTCTATCGGCTGTTATTTAAATGCTCTTTAGATCTACAATAAGAGGGTGATTCTCAAGTTAGAGAATCAAAATCGAGAATCATAAGTTGCGTTAAATATATTCGTGTTAATAGCTATCAAAGAACAACAAAAAGAGCAAAGACTATCATGAGAACAAACAGGAGTTTTCCCCAGTATGGTAAAGATAATGAGGCTGGAAGATAGTCAGGAGGAGCCACTCTATCTTGGAACAGCAGAGTCAGAGCACATAGAGATGTATCTTAAGGCTATATGGTATATTAGAGAAAGAGGCGGCGACGTCAAGGTCAGCTCAATAGCCCAGCTTTTGAATGTAACACAGCCTTCGGTTGTCCAGATGCTCAAGAAGTTGGATAGTTTGAACCTGCTTCAATATACTGCAAGGGAAATAGAGATTACCCCAGAAGGAGAGCGAGTTGGAAAACAGATGATAAGAAATACCCGCTTGCTTGAAGTGCTTATGAGGGATGCATTAAAAATTAAGATAGATGAGGAGATGGTTTGCGGGATAGAACATCACATGAAAAATATGTTTACAGAGGCTCTGTGCACACTTTTGAACCATCCAAGACTATGTCCTCATGGACATGACATACCAAAGGGCATGTGTTGTCCTTAATATCAAAATATGATTATAGAGAACATCCTCAGATCTAGTTGCACAGGTATTGACCAGCATAAGTTTATCCATTCCGCCATTCTAGATTTCATATCCCAGAACGAGTACAAGGTTTTGGAAACTCCAAATCTTGGCCGTTATTTCTATGTTCAATAATCCAACTAGAGAATCAACACTTCTCATAAATATTAGCTAGTATAACTACTCAAAGAGTCAGCTGGAAAGTCTGGCAAGCCATATAAAAAATCACCCGATCTTCTGTCTGGCAGTACATCTGTGCTATCTTATATGCGGACTGCCAGACAGAAATGACTAAACTCCAAGATGTCCTATTCTTAAAGCATCTAGTTAAGGTTAAATATCAACACAAACATGTCCAAATATTCAAAGATGGCAATAATAATCATATGAAATGATCATTATCGATTCAAGAAGTATGAAGATAGGCAAGCCTTAAGCCCTCACTAAATGCAAGAAAATTGTGGCTACTGCTTCAGATGTAGAAGGATAGAAGCGACCAGGAACTAATGGGCAAGGTCTCCTTATCTGTTCGGAAAAACCTGACGAGAATTATGGCTACTAGCACTACCCT
>DATAAU010000187.1:0-4623 GCA_036259955.1 Nitrososphaera sp.
TTCCTCTATAACTTGCAAGAGAGCTTTAGTTTCCGGTGCTGCCAAGCAAGAAGTAGATTTTATTATTCAAAAGTATTTTGATAAAGAATCTTTCGATATAGTCGTATCTGGCGAGGACCTGGAAGAGGGTAAGCCAAGTCCTGACCCCTTTCGAACTGCTCTTATAAAAATGGGTCTATCCGAGTCCGAGGCTATTGTTGTTGAAAACGCTCCACTTGGAGTAAAGGCAGCAAATAACGCTGACATTCAATGCATTGTTACTTTAAACAACACGCCTCTGAAAATCTCAGATTTTGAAGGTATGGTTGAACATGAGTCAATATTTCCAGACACTAAGTCAGTCATTTCATTCCTAAAAGAATATTGTGAGAAAAATAGTTAGTCTGCTAATTTCATTTTATTATTGACGGAAGTCATAGCCTTGGAGACAGTCAGTCCTCCTATAGCTAATGGAGGGTTGGCTACGGAATAAATGAATGATAATGAACCATTATCAAAGAACCAAAATCCTTGCATTTGTGCGAGAACGTTTGTGTAGCATGACTGATGCAAAAGAATACAGCATCCAGCCGAGAAATATAGATTCAATATTTGTTTAGGCGAGCGGCAGTTGCACTGGCCATCACAATTCAACGCCCGAAAAGAAGGCGTAACTGATCTTCTTATTATTCTATTTGTCAGCCAGGAACTTATGCAGATGCTCACATACTAAAGCTGGCTTCTCTGTGAATGGCGCATGACCTGCTCGAGGTATTATTATTACAGTCGAGTCCTTTATTGCATTTTTGAAAATTTCAGAATGGCTAGTGGGTATAACTTTATCATATACACCCCATACTATCAGGGTGCGAATGCCTTTTTGATTAATTTTTTTTAGATTTTCTGATCCAATTTGGGTATTAGCACTGTGCCTTAGCGCAGATTCAAATGCATGCTTGGAGTAAGGGTTGTTTATCCTATCTATGAAGCCTTGCACTAGTGCATCGCTTATCAGTAGGGGATTTGCAACCATTTGTTCAAAGACATTTCTTACCTTTTCTTTTGAAGGATTCTTGGCAGCATTAAGATACTGTTCTAGAAGCAGGGTTGGCCTCTGTAGATTACCTGAAGAGTCAATTAAAACCAATTTGTCCAAAAGATTACTATGATCTGCTGCAGCTATCTTTAATGCTATATAGCCCCCCAACGAATGACCTATCAGCGTTAATTTCTTAAACTTATAATTGTCAGGACCTTGTTCGCTGATTGCAATCTTCTCTATAAACTGCCTAACAATATCCGAAAATGCTTCAATCGTGTATTCAATATCGGAAGGCTTATCGCTTCCGCCAAACCCCGGCAGATCTATAGCAATAGTATGAAAATATAACGATAACGCGTCCGGAATATCGAGCCATCTTTCGGCGGAGGAACCAAGCCCGTGAATAAATACTACGAGATGTTCTTCGCCATCTTTATCGGATTCAAGATACCTTATCCTCATCTGGCGTTTCTTATATTCTAAATTCAAGAATCGTTCATACATTTTATCCGTGTAATAGTGTCTTATGTGGTCGCTTTTGTAAACTTTATCTATTATAGGCTGTTGTCATGGGAGTAGTCAAAAGCACCTTTATCTGTCAAATACTAACTTGATTCTATTAGATACGTTCAGAACAAGCCTTTGTAATTAAACCAGTATAGGTCACGCCTAATCCTACGAAAAATTAATACACCGCTTCTTCTAAACAATCCTTTAGTTATATATTCCATTAACTATCTCCTCTATTGTTTTTTGTCTTTGTAGTCCAAGAGCATTCAGGAACAAATTGATATGCAAAAAGAAGTAGTTGAAAAAGTAGCGGCGCTTGTAACAGCTGCATTTGGCCTAATTGCAGCTTTAGCATGGAACACAGCCATACAGGAAATATTTCGGATAATCTTTGGAGATCAGAGTGGCGTATTGGCAATGATTTTCTATGCGGTTGTGGTGACAATAATTGCAGTGGTTGTAACTATACTGGTAGGGCGGGCTGCGGCAAAAGCAGGAGTTAAGAAGCCAGAGGGCAGCTAATACAACTAAGTCTAAATAAGAAAAGCGCGTACAAAAGCGTGAAGGGAGAAGGGAGGCTGCTCCCTGTTCTTTTTATCCAATGTCAAAGATTGACAGATGTGTTAGGTTCCTGCTCAAATTTCGACCTTTCATCCATCAGTATCGTTTTGTACCGAAGTTGGTCACCATGTGGAGACCGATTTTAGATCTTCTGTCTGGCGGTTTTTTATATTATTTCGGCCCAGTAACTCTCTGAATATTTGTCTTCATTGTTTTCATTGTCGGAGGATTCATCTTTGACAGCGGTTCTGTTACTTGCGCCTCTTGCATGGACTGAACTATTTGTATTAGCCATAATTACAGCAAAAGATGTCTTATCATTGTTTTCTAGCTTGTCTAGGCGCTTGTGCATTTCTATCGCTACAACATCCTTTGGCAATCCTTTGTGGGTCATCTGTTCATGTGCCTCAAACATTAGTTCCATGGCCTGTTTTTCCGAAATCCTTCCTTCCTCGTAAGAGTAAGATATCCTTCTACAAATGACATTGGCTTGAGTATAAATCTGCAAGTGATGACATAGGGTATTTTTTTTTACTATGTTCTTGAGGAGGGTGCGCTTCTTAGGATCGATCGCCCGTTTTTCAAAGTGCTTCTGCTGGACGGCATCAATTTGTCGCTTTTCTCCTTCTACTCCTGCTTTTTCTTCTTCCTGTTCTGTGCTCAAAGCAGGCACAGGTGAGAACTGATGTTTCTCGGCCATACCCTGCTCTATTACGGTTTTTCGTGACCTATAATGTTTAGGATGATAGAGTAAGACCCCCGTCTACATATACTGTCGTTCCAGTCATATAGCTAGCATCATCGGAAGCCAAGAATAATGCTACTTTGGCTATTTCTTCTGGCCCGCCAATCCTGTGCATTGGTATCCTCATCTCTTCGTCTTTCTTTTTTTGCTCATCTTCAAGTATGTCTCTGTTCATATCTGTAGCGATTGCTCCAGGAGCAATTCCGTTGACCCTGATCCCTTTATCTGCCACCTCCAGTGCGACAGTCTTTGTTAGCATCTCCATTCCTCCTTTTGAGGCAGAGTATGGTGCTGACTGTGGTTGTGGGATAGATTCATGGACTGAGGAAATGTTGATAATTGAATATGTACTTCTTGGAGCATTAGTCTTGCTATCATCAGTCATCCTCTTCAACGCTTCGCGGGTACACAAGAAAGCGCCCTTGAGGTTGACATCAATAACATAATCCCATTCATCCGAGGTAAGGTCATGTACTCTTTTTTGGGTGCCTCCGATCCCTGCATTGTTGACAAGCACATCAATTCGGCCGAAGGTTCTAATTGCGTGATCAATTAGAGACGCACATACGGTTTCTTGTGATATATCTCCTGCCAAGTAGCTTACTCGTTCTTCGTTACCTTCGAGGGACTTCCTCACGTCGGCTGCTGCCTCAGATAGT
Source organism: Nitrososphaera sp. (assembly GCA_036259955.1). Lineage (GTDB taxonomy): Archaea > Thermoproteota > Nitrososphaeria > Nitrososphaerales > Nitrososphaeraceae > Nitrososphaera. The sequence goes on from DATAAU010000187.1 coordinate 3,497, forward strand.
TCAGCTTCGTCTCTTGAATTCAAGACTACCTTATAGCCTTTGTTTGCAAATTCAATAGCAATAGCTTTTCCAATCCCCTTGCTAGAACCTGTAATGACTGCTACTCTCTCGGGTTGACTATGACTAAGATTTGCGGCTGACATTTATAATAACTCTCTTGTTTATGCATCTTATACTATATCTCTCCTTCTAGCCAAATCTGCATTCGTCGATAGCGATGAGAATAAAAGGGTTCCTTCATTACTTTGTTATGAAAGACATAGCTATAAACTATGCCATAGACTTTTTTAACATCGGTTGTGCAACTTTAATAGGGAGCAAACACATATAGTGAAACGCGAGTATAAGGATTCTAGCCTAACTGACAACAAGTTGATAAAATCATCATTAATCGCAGCAGGATTAATCGTCATAGCTTTGCTAATGTTAATTCAGTATCGCTAGTATGCGTGACCTCCATATTTTAGTTATTCAATTTGGGATTGTTAGGGATGCTAGAGAGTGTAAATTGCGATGCCAGGTTAACAAACTTGGCTTATAGTTTGAATGAAGTCCAATACGAAATTCCTTACTGTTTATCTTGAGCCAAAGACTTGCGAGTAATAAAAAAGGGCTTCAACCCCCCTTTGCCAAAAATATTTCTTTGTTTATCTTTAATGCCAGATACCCTAATGAAATTATGGTCCAGAAAATGTGGGAATAGTACGACACATCACCATCTCTCCAAACTTTTGCCCTTATCAGATCAGACATAAATGGCGAATAGTTCTCATTTACCTACTATCGGATCCTTGCTAACGAGGATTCCTAGCGCAAAATAAATCAAAAGAAAACATGCTACTTCGCTCTGCCTTAAGGTTTCGAACAAATCCATTTTGGGGTTGAAAAACGCTGTTTTCCTTGAGTGTTTAGCAGATGCCCGGACACTTGTTAATTATCGAAGTCAACTTTAAACTCTTATTTTTGTCATGGGATTGGAACGCTGCAATTTCCAAACTAGGAGTGGGGTTGTTCTATTGTGGTCTGATAATTTCCTCTTCATCTTCTATGGGCTGGTCAGTAGTAGGCTCACCTGTAGATTGTTGCGATTGATTATCCATGGGATCTGCCTCGGTTATAGATGTCGG
>DATAAU010000188.1:0-3628 GCA_036259955.1 Nitrososphaera sp.
CTGCCAGAGGTGCATTCATAGCATACTCTGCAGCTCAAATTAGAATGCGAAACTACCCTATCACCAACCTTGATTTTTTGGACATCGGGGCCAACTTCAACTACTGTTCCTGCGACATCACTTCCTGAAATATGTGGAAGTGGTGTCTTTATTGGTTCTCCCCATATGGCCCAAAGATCATTATAGTTGTAACTTGCCGCTTCAACCTTTATCAAAACCTCATAAGACTTTATCTTTGGAACGTCAATATCTTCAATTTTGACGTTCTTTGTAGGGTCCTTACTATATTCTCTGAATACTGCTGCCTTCATACAACAGCAAACACGCCTCACACTTTAAATAGTTAACTCATGCTCGAACTGTCGAGTATATAGTATAATTGAGTGTTTAGCGCCTTTCAAACCGAAATTCTTTCTTTGGCTGCTGAATACGCAACAACAGTTGCCTTAATTCATCATCAGTTAGCGGGCGATTGATCCTGCCAGACGAAGCTGCACTGATAAGGTAATTTTCAACAGTCGATGCAAGATCAGGCTTGACAAGTCTGATATTCATCAGCCGTTGGCGTGCCTGAGGATCGAGTACTACCTGCAAGACCCGCTGGCGCATGGCCGCAGCCTCGGCTTCACGCCTCCTTATCTCCTCATCATTTGGTTGCGAGGGTTGAGAGACAGACATAGTCTTATGCGTAACGTTGGAGCTGCGGCATAGTCTTGATGAGATCTTTATGAATTTCAGTAGCTAGTCTATCCATCTTTTTCATTCCCTCACTTGAAATTATTCTGCCCCTGCTCTGCACCTTGACGATGTAGCCGGATGCTTCCAATTGATGAAGGGCATTGCGAATGATAGCGCCACTAGAATCCCGATGGTGGGCGAGGTTATATCCACTCTTTTTCCTGCCGCCGTAGGCAACTTTCAAGTCGGCGACTCCTAGAGGGCCATGAAGATAAACTTTTCTAAGTAGAGAAGCACAGCGGACGTACCACCAATCTCTATTTTGCGGTATTCTTTGTACATGCGAGCCGGTCTTGACAAATTGCGACCAAGTCGGGGGATCTATTTTTTTGTCCTTTTTCAGCTGATCAGCCAGTCTGGCTATGAGCTTGTCAGCAGGAACATCATAAACCTTGGCCATATAGTAGTTCGGAAAGTTCCTTAGCCCCTATAAATCCTTATTCCACACCAAGATCTTACGGTAGGTATGATTACACTTTAAACAGGTAATCCTCACAGCCCGGGTTTTTGCCCTGCCTATCCGTATTCGAGAGCTCCTACCAGGTACTATAAAGGCCTTACATCTTTTGCAGTAAAGCTGTCTTATCTCATATGGCAGGCGTATACGTTGGTGCATTGCTATCTTTTTGGCTTGATGAGCCTGTTTTGCGGCAAGATAACCGTCCCTCTCGTGCAAGGCAGTTTCTATAAGCATATCAATGTGTTCTCTTGCAATTCGCTTAACTTTCTGCTTCTTCTTGTTCAATGCTTATACTAAAAAAGGATGTAAATACCATTTGATAAGCCTTAGTAACTGTTATTTAATTTGAAAAGCCATTTACTTTTATTGGCAACACTTGACGAGCTGGAGGAGCTTGCAAAAAAATATGCAAAGCTCAAACAACAAGGGAATGCCAATGAAAGTGACAGGGTAGAACTTGCTCGCTTGGCTATCGGGATAATCGATTCAATATCATCTGCGTCCTTTTTACTTCCACTTGAAAAAGACGCATTATCCAGTGAAGGAGCAACTACGTACATATACCAAAATACTGCAACATATCCTGCGATATTTGATCTTATTGCAGAGGTTCTTCACATAACAGTGCCAATAGAGATCGGCAGAGTGAAATTTGGGCCAGGTGAAATTTTGGTTACAGCTCAAGACAAAAGTGAAGCAGACAGGGAGCTTGAACTATCTACAAAGGAAATGCAGAAATTAGTATATGCCAAAAGGGCAGAAATACTTACAAAACATGGTGCCCCCGCTCCTTAATATATGCTGCAGTCGGCACCACTAGCACGATAACACTCATCATTGCGGAGGCTGCACTCGAGACAATCCCAGACGAGATTGCAAGCCACGCCGCCGTAAGAAATCACACTTACAGGCTGCAGCAGAAATCATCAGAAATCCTGCTTGATAGGAGCTATCATCATGCTGCAATGAAACGACTGCCAAATAGCTTGAAACGCGGCAGACCGGATATCGTCCATTTTTCCCTAATAGAAGCTCTAGCAACTCCTCTTTTTATGGAAATGAATCTCAAAGTCTATGTTCATACAATAAACGACAAGATAATCACCATTGCGGACAATCTGCGGATACCCAAGTCATACTTTCGTTTTGAAGGGTTGATGGTAAGCCTGTTCAGAGATAAGGTAATCAAAAGCAGTGAAGGAAGTATTCTAATGGAATTGTCCGATGGCACATTTGCGGATCTGGTTAACATAATCAAGCCCAAGATGGTCATTGGGCTATCAACTCTGGGAGTCCAAAGTAAAGCGCAGAAAGTAGCTGAAAACGCTCGAAGCGTGGACCATTCTTGCATTGTAGTAGGCGGCTTTGCAAAGGGTCACTTTTCAGAAAACGTCACAGGATCTCTAGGACCCACTTATTCCATCAGCAATATTGGGCTTGAGGCACACGTTGTGATTGCAAGGGTATTGTATGAGTATGAAAAGTTACTTGAAAAAAGCATCGACCATGAAGGCAATGAATAGAGCTGTTAGATATGGGCTTGAAAACTTGAACACGGTCCATGAAGCTTTCTCGCTTGGTTTGATTAGCAACCAGATGGAGAATGCGATCACGACTGCACCAAATACACTTGCAGTAACTAAATAGATCATACCAAAGTGGTTGAAAAAGAAGGGAAGCACACTGAACACAACCATCATCAAGGTAGTGCCGGCAATCATCCTGACAGAGAACTTTTCTGAAGACACAACTGGAAGCATGGGTACGCCAGCCTTGGTATAGTCCTTTTTGACGTGCAATGCAAGACTCCAGATATGAGTTGGAATCCACAGGAAAACAAGCCCAGCCATCACAAGGCCTATCTCAATATTTTGAGTAGTTACAGCAATATATCCTATAAGCGCAGGAGCGCCACCTGAAAACCCACCTAGTATGATATTTGACTGGCTTCTTCGCTTGAGCCATTTGCTATAAACTAGAATATTGTCAAATAGGCCAAAGGCCATTAGGCCAAACGCCCAGATATTGATAAACCAGGCGCAAGCGAGCGAAATTACAGCCAATACCAGCCCAAAGATCAGGGCTTTCCTTGGAGATATTCGCCCCGATGGTATCGGACGGTTCTTGGTACGCTCCATTATTGCGTCAATGTCGCGGTCGTTGTATCCAGTGAGAGTATCAGCAGCAGCCGAGCCAGCTGCTACTCCACCTAGCAGAAGCATCCACGTCAACAGAGAAATAGGGACATCAAATAGAAACGAAGCTGTAAGTGCCGCTCCAAATGCAGTGAAAACCAGAAGATACCAGATCTTGGGCTTTGTAAGCTCATAATAGTCCTTTAGTTTATTGCCAACGGTCATCTGGCGAGGTATTGTCAATTGCTCGGAGTCGAGAGTAAAGTGAAATTATTACTTATTTATATCTTCAAGC
>DATAAU010000189.1:0-10793 GCA_036259955.1 Nitrososphaera sp.
TTATCCATGAGAGATGATCTAGAGAGCATCTCTAACAGGTCAAAACTTGACAATGTACATATAGCTGCTGATTTTCCTGATCCAAGATAGTATTGCTGTTTAATCGGCAGCAACGCTTTGCATAGCTTGCCCGCTCCGTCCTCTAAATTTTCGATCACGCCCCTCATTCTAAGCCCCAGCTAACCTTATTTAAGGGGGTGACTTTAACGAAGGGTGCCTCTCCTTCCTTCCATGGATCCTGCCTGACCCACTCAAAGCGATCATGAAATTTTTTGTAGAGTCTTGAAAACTCTTGACCCTTTTCTATAGTTTCTGCGGTTCCCTGAACGCATACAGCACTGTTTCCTACAGAACTGTACAAGTCCACCACAAGAGCAGCAGTCTTATTACGCTTAATGTTTTCATATTTCTTTGTTTCGTAGTCTGTTGCGATAAAGAATGACCCATTCTCAAAAATGTACGATACGGGGACGACATGCGGAATTCCATCATGGCATGTTGCTATTCTGCAGGCTTCATTTTTACTCAAAAAATCTATTTCCGACTCGCTAAATGATACTTTGGTCAATGGCTCAAATGAGGATATCTAATATTTATACGCCTGCACGCGCCTTTGTTGACAGCTACCGATAAGACTTTGTAAAAGTAAAGTAAGAATCCATGGTTGAATGATTATAGGTAAAAGGATCTCGTTTTTGGGTTCAGCTCTTTGAAACAAGTTTTGATGATCTGGTAAATTCGTGTTGATCATATAATCTTGTAGTAAGACTAAATATTATGGGCCTTAGTGCTTGGTATTGCTTTCTGGTTTTTTACTCTCTAACCATCTGCTAAGCCTCAAGATCAACACTCCTGCTGCAATTGTAATAAGTGAGACTGCGAGGAAGCCTGGTTGCACTATTGATTGAAGTTGTCCCGGGGCCGTTGAGTGATATAAGCACTTTTCATCTTCACCACAATTTTTTATGACTGGAAACGCTAGTAATATTAATACAAATATTACCATCAGTGCTACACCGATTGAAGATACTATGGCTCCTGACTTTGCCAGAATATCGGTTGACATAATCTTACCACCAGCGTAGATTGCTCAAGACAATCTCATATTTGTTTTGCATGCACTAATTCCTGTTTGTCTATAGTAGGTTAGGATTAATTGTTACGAACTTGTAGGAATCTTCGCTACTTACACGTTTAAAGTGACTGTCAAAATATAAGAAGGGCTCCACCTTGTAGATATGTTTGTCCCATATCTCATGTACTTTGCCAAAAAAGTCCTTTTTGGTCTTGCCTTTCATTCTTAGGAGTTCATGTGCCAGTACGTGGGAGACTCTGGGGCAGTTATTGTCTGCATAGAAGCGATAGCGGTTGAGCTCTGTTATACCTTCAGATGGTCTCTGCCACCATGCGATACCAATGCCAGGAGCAGTATAACCTTCGGTATTGCAGTCAGTAAATAGTGGCTTAAAATATGCAAGGTAAAAATGAAAGGTATCCTGCGCTCTATCCGTGTGATCCCTTATTAGATATGCTATAGAAACTCTGTCAAAAAGTTTTCCTGGAATAATTGGCAAAATGTCTGACTGTACTGGCAATGAGAAGCCAAAGTAACGTTCGATCCACCACTTAAAAAAACGCGTCATTGACGAAACATAAGTCCAGTCGTCTCTTTCGAGTTTCTGCCATTCTTTTTCTTTTGCTGTGTATATGAAGAATAGCTTTTCCGCTTTCAATGGCAAATCATCAGCCAATTTTGCAAATGGAGGCTTATATTTCACTCTCTTTCAATGATACCAATTTGATGGCCCAAATTGGTGGTTGTTGTCCAATGGTAACTAACCAGAAGTTAAATTCTATTACCTCTCAGACTCTTTCAGTACTTGCCAAATATTGATCTATTCTACAACCTATACGTAACACTGATTTAGTCTTCTGTCCAACTGATAGCGTGGCCACCACGCCTAAACAACGGATGAAACTGTTTCTGGTCGCAGGAATAGGGTTTATTCTGGTCGGTATAATATCAATACTTTTGATCATCATGTTATTTTATTGATCTAAATCTGACTTGATTCGACATATCAAGCGAGGGCACCTTTTTAGACTTATGTCTTATGACGTTAAGATTACATTGTTGTTTCTCTTGAGCTAGCGTTGATTTTCCACCGCCTCTGTTAATTCTCAATGACTGCAACATCACTTAAGGAAAAAATTGAAATCCGGAATCGCTTCAGCATTGAAGACATACTCCTCTTATTTCCCGGATAGGAGAATTATTTTGATCTAAAGGAAATATTTGGTATATGCTGAAAATACAATTTATATCATCAACACCAATAAAACACACCTTTAGACAAATCTAATAAAAATGCGTACAACTGTATATACTCGATCGCTTGCGGATTATCGTGCTCAGCATGATTGTTTCATTGTACCTGTGTGATTCGCCTACATTCTATAAAGAATAGAGACATACCCATCAGAACCAATGTCTAATAGCGCTTATCAGTTCTTACTGCTTGTCAGTTTCATTTTTAATCTTATAGGAGACATCTTGATTATTCAGCTCACTTTCGATCTGCGAAGAACTCTTGCCGGCTTTGACTTTATCTTGGAGCTCTTTTAAAGCCTTTTCTTCGACCTTATCTTGGTTTGCTGCCATATGCACTATATATCCACGCTACATCCTATTTATCGAATTAACTTTGATTTCAGTAATACTCGAAATATTCTCAATGATTGATTTGCTCTTGTTTCTTGCAGTCGCTAAGCTTTGATTGATACGGAAATGTCTCTTGAAGCAACCAGAATAAATGAATAGAATATCTTTCTTACTTAACGGTGACAGCGAACCTTAAGCTTGATTACTGCCAGAAAATACAGCCCCATTATCAATTTGGTATGTCTCTAAGCTTATCAGATATGGGTTAGACACAAGATCATCATCATTTGTAGAGAGAAATTGCAAAAAATTAAATAAAGAGATGAGTTTTTGGTGGTATGCGGGATGTCATAGCATCTTTAGTATAGTCTCGTCATCGTAATACTGGGGTGTCTTGTATCGCCGATATCTGGTTATCCGCCTCCATAGCGATAAGGTAAAAAGAATAGAGGGTAGCAGAAGTGCCAGTGGAAGTATCCAAGCAGTTGTTACCTTTGTCTTCATCATATCCATGCACATTTTCACTACAATCTTAGGATCTTTGGAATATCCAACATCCGTTGGTGGCTCGTACTATTAGGTTGTTGGGGTTCCTTCTTCGAGTGATGCAGCCATTGTATCTGTGGTGGTAGTGGAAGTAGCACCTGACTTGGACGATTTTCTAAGCCTCCTGCCAGCCTTCCTTACCGATTCTCCAGTAATAGGTGCTGCTTCTCCTACCTCTCTCGCAGCGACCCTGACGGTTTCAGCAGTCTGCTGTGCTGCCTTTGTAGTCTCATCTATAGCAACAGCAGTCTCCCGGATTGCTCCACGCTCCCTCAAGGCACGAGCGGCATCATTAATTTCTTTTGCAGTATCGCGAGTTGCAAGCGATGCTTCTCTAAAAGAATCGACGAGTTCGTCAACCGCTCCGCTCTGCCGTATAGCAACTACGAGCTCTCTCATCCTGATTGATTCTTCTCTTATTCTGCGTGCAATATGTCTAATAGTTTCTGCTGTCTGTTGTGCATCAACAGAAGGGGCCATTTCGGCACTAGTTGTTGTAGTGGTCCCAGTAACGCTGCTGGCATTCGCAGTGTTATTCTCATCCGAACGGAAAGTAGGGGTAACCATATAGAACTTATCATCCACCTCCCTTAAAAGAAATACTATCGAAAATATACATTCACTATTCAGATTTGGTGGGTATACAGTTGATTGTCTGATCTATCCCTTATTGTTATTACAGGCTATATTTAAGAAATTTAGTCCCAGTGATCCCCCGACATAGAGCTAGTTACAATGATGATGTGGCGATAGGTTCATAATTTACCATGCAGAACGGGATACCATAGGTGTATGTGTGTGAAATTTAGAAAAGTTGGAGCGGTCATCCTATTAGTTTCGAATATGGAAAAATCAATCAAGTTTTATAATGAGATTCTAGAACTGCCTATAAAGACTCGGTCTCAGGATTGGACGGAATTCTTTAATAATGACACTGTATTGGCTCTACATCCAGCTCCAAAAAAAAGGGCTACGCTAAAGACAGGTTCAGGCATACTGGTAGGCTTTGAAGTGGCAGACCTTGACTCAACTGTAAAAAGGCTCAAAGAAAAGAGGATAAAGTTTTTTAAAAAGCCAAAAGAGGAGCCTTTCGGCAGACATGCAATAGTTCAGGATCCTGATGGGCATCTCATATCCATAGCGGAGATTAATGAAAAATCTTCAGAGGAAGGCTTTGACCTGTTAGGGCTTATAGGTGCAGAATAAGTTGGGCAATTATTTTTTTGTAGTTTACTTCTTTATCGCTGTGATAAGATATACATTGCCTCCGAGATCTTGAAACCTGGTCCTTGAGAATCTCGTTTTCAGCAATGACCTTATCTCTTTTTTACTCATGAACCTATGCCCTTGCAGGGCAAAATCAAGCTGCATTCCCATTATCAGCTGGCTTGCAGCATATTCCTGCTTTGACTCTGGCAACAATCCCTCTACAATGACTATTGTACCATGATTTTTCAAAGCACGCCAACAATTTGAGACAACCCTTTTCTTGTCCTTGATCGTATACAGTGATTCACAGAGAATTATCATCTCAAATGCATCTGCAAATTTCATAGATTCAGCTGGAATATTTACCAAAGTTATCGGCTTACCGTCCACAATTTGGCTGGCTAACTTTAGAGCTCTATTTGAGGGATCTATTCCAACTAACGTCGACCTAGGATATTCATTATAGATCTTACTTAGGAGGCCGCCTGTCCCGCATCCAACGTCAAGCACCCTACATCCTCTGGACAGAATGCTATGTAATTTCTTCTCACGTCGGGCCGTTGCAAGGAGCGTATAGTGGTCCCAATCAGTTGCCTGATCTACTGCATTAACGCTCAAGAAGGCATTTTTTCTCTTTCCAAATTTGAAGAGATCGTCAAATCCGCCATACCCCAGGCTCCTTAATGCTAGGTATGAGAACTGACCACCCAGGTAGTCTGGACTATCTTTATCAATAAGTATCCGCCTCATTTGCTCTTTCAAGTGTAATTTGCCGTGTTTTGCCACGATAAACTGATAGGCTTGAGCGGCAGAACACCATGATCTAATTGCGGCAGGATATAACTTCGTAGTGATTATCAGTTGTTCGATGGTCATTGGTCGATCTGCAAGCTGATGAAATAGCTTCATTTGTCTTCCTATGTGTGCGATCCACACGCCATAGAATCCGACAGAGTAATGCCATAGTCTTGCAAACTCAGTTGAGTGGTGGTTCAAATACGACAACTCAGAATATGCCATTCATAAATCATTGCACAGAAATTTTCTTGTATGGATTCAACGTAAATGAAGGATCAAATAGCTTCTTGACTTCTAAGAAGAGTGAAGTGATGTGTTTGCCATACATCATTTGAATATAACCTGTTCGTGCAATCCCGTCACCATGTTCTCCTGTGATAGTTCCTCCTTTTTTTATAACATAAGCAAATACGCTTTTTGCAATGTTATGCATCAGTTCCACTTCTTCTATAGATGCTGTATTTATAAGTGGCCGCGTATGCATATTGCCGTCACCAACATGTCCGTAAATGACATAATCTAGTTTGTTTTCCCTGTATATTTGCAGAAGATTGGCCGTGTGTTCCGCAAGAATATCTGGGTGTACAACCGTGTCCTCTATTAGGCCTAGTGGTTTTCGATTACCGATGGTAAGCCTCATGATGGTATTTAATGCGTTTTTTCTCGCCATCCATATCTTAGTTATACTTTGCTCATCCGAGGTGTATTCAATTATAGAGCACGTGTCTGCAACTTTTTGTTTGCATCCTCTCATGGGTTCTTCCACCTCATAACTGCCTCGACATCCTGCAAATTCTACAAATAATAGACAGCCAGATCGAGTTTGATTGCCGTTATCAATAGATGTTAGGATGCTACTATCTATCATTTCTAGAGCGACAGGGTAGAACTTCAAAATCACAGGTACTGCTGAAATGGCAGTTAGCAAATCTTCAAAGCCTAGTACCATCAATGACCTATAGGAAGGAATGTCCAGGATGCGAAGCTTCGCAGAAGTCATCAAACCGAGTGTACCTTCTGAAGCTGCAATAATCTTCTGGGGGTTAAAGTTATCTGCAATGACCGCGTCAAGCCTGTAGCCGCATGAATTCTTACTCACCTTTGGGTAGCAATGTTTTATCTTGTGAGTGTGTAGAGAAAGTAATTTTCTAAGCTTTTCCATCTTATCATCACATTTAGTTGAGCTAGCAAAACCTAACTTACCATCTGAATATACTACGTTGACCTCTTGGAGAAATGAAATGGTACTTCCATAGCCCAAACAGTGAATACCGCTAGAATTGTTTGCTATCATACCTCCAACCGTGCAAAAGTTGCTGCTGGCAGGATCCGGAGGCAGAAATTTGTTTCTTTTCTTTAGTTCCTTGTCAAGTTGGCCTTTCACAATCCCAGGTTGAACTGCTACATGATCATCGTCAATCTCTATTATCTTATTCATATGCTTTGTAAAATCCAGAATTACGCCGGAGGACAGCGATTGACCAAGAAGTCCTGTTCCTGCCCCCCTTGCAGTTATTGGCACTTTCTTCGAGAAGCTATATTGACATATGCCTTGAACGTCATACTCATCTATAGGACACACAATTACCGTAGGATCAATTTCGTAATGACTTGCATCCACCGAGTATATCTGCCTGCTCCAACTATCTTCGAGGATCTCCCCCTTTGCAATACTAAGGAGATCACCAGCTATATTCATGACATAAGTTATGTATACAAATATAACAGATTTTCCTCTACGTTTTGTTAAGCTAGTAATATAATGTGAATTGAGCTTTTCCTGAGATTAAAATACAAAACCCCACTTGTCACACTTTCAAACGCAATGATTATCTCAGAAAATACTATTTTGCAGTTTCTAAATTCTGCTAAGATTTGATCTCATATTCAGCGATGCAGCACCGGTCTACTCCTGTTTTTCGGCTATTACCAATAGATTTTTTGCAAAATAGTCCGCTATCTCGCAGCTAGCGCTAACTGCTAGCTTCGAAAACTAAAACACCCTGCAACAAATGATAGGACAGTGATGTCCAAAGCATCTGTCATCGCTAACCAACAAGGTTTAATATATCGGTCTCTCATCAGCTGACTAGTTGGTATCTTCATCCACCACCAACAGCGATATCGCAACAGCCGCATGTACTTTCTGTGATACAAAAATTCCCTTTGGAGAGAGCGTATGTCCAAACTGCATGAACAAATACAATATCAAGGCTTATGATCTTGGTAGTGATGGTTGCGGTTGTGATAGGTAAGAGAAGTGGAGGGGTCAGAAACTTGGTATTCATAATCATCTAAATCATACAGCCACCACATCTTCATCCCCTGTTTAATAACTGCTGATTCTAACCATTATATCTTACGATTCTAATAATACAGTCTGTTTTTCTTTCTTGGGGTGGGAGGACTGGGCTGATTGAATGGCGCATTTCACAAGAAAAGTGTCAACAATCCTTTTTCTTGCACTCTCTATTGTTCATTGCTTTATCGTGTTATCATACAGAAGATAAGGAAGAATTAGCCTTCAAATCCTTGCATAAATCGATAAAATATTTTAAGCGACAATTGTGGACTGCTCCCACTGCAATCAGGTAGTCCCATATGCATAGTAGTCGTTTTCTTTGATGGTATAGAGTGACTTTATACATTAATCAACCGATAGGGACTCGCACAATTGGTGTCCTAAATATTCCAGAGTTTCAAATTGTTCAATTAGCGGAGAATCGAGTTTATTCGTCCACGGTCAAGATAATGACCAATTTGAAAATCATGATGCATTTACGGGTACAAGTCCAGCTCAATTACCCTGGAATGCATCGTTACCCTCTACTACTTCTACTGATATGGGTAGTACAAATATTGATAGTTCTGAATAAATAATATCAGCATGACCGGAAAAGAAAGAGTATATCTTTAATCTTAACAACTTCAATAAAATATTGAGGAGTTTATTGCTCTAAGATGATGGTTAATCAACTGGACTTGCTGATCTTTGGTTAACTTAAATGAAAAATCATTTTTGTGATAACAGCAGAATCCCTTTAATTTTATATCTACTGTCTTTGGTATAGATAGTTCGTAATTTACCAGTTCTTTTTCTCTGTCAAATAAAAAGAAAGAACCCATATCTGCAAGGCTAAAGATTCCGTCTTTGCCATCCTTTTGGGCCCTGTTAGCCAATAATTGTATCAACCTCAAAACACCATAAAAGGTAACCACCTGATATGCTTGGACAGAATCGATTATTACAAGAGAACCATGAGATTCGTACTTTTTAACATCAACCTCATATTCACCAAGCATCTCTCTAACCGTGTTAGGTGTTTCGTAGGTGGTGACAATAAGCATAATTTCGTTGTTCCTTTCTAAAGCCTTCTTTGCAGACCTACAATAAACTTCTCTCAAAGTGTAAAGATCATCATAGATTATAATACTATGGTCACCGTAGGATGAGTTCTCCAATTGGTAATTGCTATTTAGGTCAAGGGTCATCTTAATGGGTCACAGCTAGCAGCTTTACGCTCACACCACGAACGTGCACCTGATACGATATATACGTTATACCTGTTGAGGACAACAAGATAAGCTCAATTGGCCTTACAAATATTCGCCCAAACGAAGAAATTTCATAGCAAATGACCTGTTAATATCGCTCGCAGAATGTGTTGTCCTTGAATTCAACAATTTGGGAGAATTGTATATGCAATTAGCTACACTATCAACAATCCTTATTCAGCCGTTTGGTGCGAAAGTGTGGCTAAAGAGGAGTTCCACAAAACATCTCAAAATTTCTTCGTGAATCAAGGCGAGACTCGGTGCTTTTATGATTGATTAATAACAACTATTAGCTTGCCCAGAGTCGCGAAATAGCTCCTTGTATGACAACTGACACGCAGAATATTGCCCAGATCGACAGAGAATATGTCCTATCCCTGCCACTAAGAGGGTCTCTTTCATATATTCTTCAATATATGATAAATTGCAAGCATTTAATTTCGACAGGTATTCTATCTAGGATTGCCAAAAATTTTAACCATTAGACCATTCGCTTGACTTTGTTTTTCTTCAGTTATTTTAACCAAAACAATTCCTTCTAATGGCTGCCCGTAAAGAACGACCGAGCCTTTCGGTGACATTGCAAAGAGTGGTAGAGCAAGCAGGTCTTCTTCACCTTGTACTTTTATCCTGATCGGAGCACAAGATTCCAACGCTTTTTGCAATACTTCCATCGCCTCGTCGGAAATCATTCCAGCAGGATTGGTGCAGAAAATTTCCTTGGCATGGTAATTTATCGAGTGATCCCGCAGAGACCTCCTTTCGACGCCATCGGTGACTGCAATGTCCGGCGTTATACCAAAAGAAAGGATACGCTCGGTGGTTGCATCTCCTACTGTGATTATCTTTTTCGCACCGTCTAACATCGACACAATTTTTTGCTTGGTTATCTCTTTTTCAACCACAAGAGTTCCAAATGGTCTCTTTAAAAGATCTGTGTTAGAAGCCCCCGTGTGCATCACTCTTCTTTTTTCTGTTCAGATGATTGTGTTTCAGATTGTTCTTGTGCTCTAATTTCTGCGGCTAGGATGCTAACCCTTCCTGCAATCAATTTCGCTGCTTTAGTAAAGGCATGTGCTTGGACAGATTCAGGTTCAGAGAGAACTGCCGGCTTGCCTATGTCACTTCCTTCTCTTATGCTTGGATGGAGTGGGATCTCACCTATGAATGGTATTTCAAAGTCTTCGCTTATTTTCTTGCCACCTCCTTTTCCAAATAGATAGATCTGTTCATTGCAATGAGGGCATTGAAGGTAGCTCATGTTTTCAACGACACCAACAATTGGCACATTGAGCTTGTTGAACATTCCAATCGCCTTAACTGCAACATTCATTGCAACATCTTGCGGAGTCGTGACTATAAGGATACCCGTTATAGGTATCGTTTGAGCAATCGTAAGAGGAGCGTCGCCTGTGCCAGGAGGAAGGTCAATTATCAAATAGTCTAGCTCGGCCCAGCTGACATCAGTAAGGAATTGCTTGACGATGCCTGAAACAATCGGGCCCCTGTAGATACCGGCCTGCTGTGACTGCTCATAGAAGAAACCCATTGAGATGACTTTCACCCCTTCAACCTCCGGAGGCTGGATTTTATTATTTACCACTTCTGGTGAAGCCCTTAGGCCAAGCATTAAGGGAACACTTGGACCATAAATATCAGCATCAAGCAGTCCGACCTTTGCACCCGTATTGGCTAGTGCAAGAGCAAGGTTCACTGAAACAGTTGTCTTGCCGACGCCGCCTTTGCCACTAGCCACGGCGATAATGTTTTTCACACCAGGTAGGAGCTCATCCATCGAGAGCGACCTGCCTTCCATAACCCGAGCAGTAACTCTCATGTTTAGGTCTTTCACACCAAGGGATGCCATCGCGGATCGTACATCGCCTTCGATTTCACTATTAAAGGGGCATGCAGGTGTAGTTAATTCTAGCGTAAATGCAACCTTCCCATCATTTATCGATAGATCCTTTATCATACCCATCGACACAATATCTTTATGAAGCTCAGGATCTACAACGTTCTT